>NZ_JBKOTU010000004.1:0-188378 GCF_049737915.1 Streptococcus sp. CL6.35
CGCTGGGGTTGCCGGCTCTTCAGCTTTCGGCGCTGGGGTTGATGGTGTTTCCACAACTACTGGTGTCGTTTGTTTAACAGTAGTAGTTTGCTCTCCAGTTACAGTATCTGTCTTTGTTTCAACTTCATAACTTTGACGGCTACCAGAATTATCAATCGACACTTGCTGTCTTTTTACTTCTGTATTTCCATCTTTTAGAAAAGCCTCTTCGCTAAAATACAATTGATTATTAGCAAAAATCAAATCTCTATTTGCAATACGATTTATCTCAACCAAACTATCAACAGATAGCCCTGTTGCTCCACTAATAGCACTCAGTGTATCTCCCCACTTGATTCTGTAGTGTGATAAATTGTTTATATTTTGAATATCAGCTTTTACTTCTGCAACTGTTCTGGCTACCCAGACACCATCTTGTTCATTAGCTGATACAGTTGGAGCTAAAAAGCCCAGACCTAGTAGAATCACACCTGTCGCAACAATTGCACCAGTTCTCAATTTTCTAAAACCACGGAGGGACAAGCTTCCTCTAACATTTGTTTGTCTCATAATGTTTATTTTTCCTCACTATTCTATATTTTCCAAAGTAAACCCTGCCTAGGTCTACTAGCCTATGTTTGCGATATGGATAGGCTTCTACAGATTTATCTATCTATTTTCAAGATAAGATTTCTATAGATTTTTATGCACAATTCCATATATAAGTTATGAAATTCCTTTCTAATAAATTCCATAGCTTTAGTATATCATATTTAAACACTAAAGTACAAAGAAAGCAACTGAAAGCAATGATTTTCACCACTGCTTTCAGCTCTATTTTGTATTGTTAAATAGCCATTCTCTATCCACAATTCTTGAATAGAAAAACAAGATGCTTTCTCTATTTCCAGAATCATTTTTTCAAACTTATTCACCATCCAGCAAGAGCTCTTTTGGTTGTTTTCTAAGGAGATTGCTTGAAGCAAGTGCCATAACGAGAACCACTAAAACCAAGGCCAGGACAAAGACGATAATAAAGTCTGATGTCTGAATAGAAATGTCTAGACTCGACAAGGTCTTACTAAAGCCATCTACTTCTGCACCACCACCAAGGTTAGAGGCTTGAGCAGCCTTGCTAGCCTGCTTAGCAACACCTGAAGTGACATTGGCAAGAACAGTGTTTCCGATTGCACGTGCTGTGTAGTTGGCTAAGAAGTATGCAGAAACAAGAGCAGGGATGGCAATCAAGATGGATTCAGTGATGAATTGACCCAAGATACTTGCCTGCTTGAGACCAATAGAGAGGAGAATACCCACTTCCTTGCGACGGGCATTGATCCAAAGGCTGAGTAAGAGGGCAAGGAGAAGAACTGAGAAACTCAAGCTACCCCAGAAGAGGAGATTGGCCATCTTGTACATACCAGAAATGGATTGCTCAAGAGCTGGGTAGTTAGATGAGCTCTTAACGAGTGTATAGCTCTTCCAGTTGATATCACTGATGCCATTCAACTCTTTCATAACATCATCCAAGTTCTTGTCCGCTGTTACAAAGAAGGTTGCGTCCCCATAAATAGCTGTGTCTTCTGTGTATCCATAAAGCTTTGCAGCAGTGTGAATGTCTGTGATAGCTGTATTTTCATAGAGTTCTTGTGAGTAGGTTACTGCTGACTTATTATGACCATCAAAGAGTCCCTTGATTGTCACTTCGACTGTTTCCTTGGCTCCTTTTTCATTGTCTGCATCGTAGATATTGGAGTCTAGTTTAACCTTATCCCCGACTTTCCAGCCGTGTTTGGCTGCCAAGTCCTTGTGCAGGAGGATCTTGTCCTTGTCGTCGTTTGTTAAGTGCTCACCTTCGACCAGCTTATAAGAACCAGAGACAAACTTGTCTTCTTTGGAGGAGTCATTGACACCTGTAATCATCAAGCTACTTCCAAAATGTTTGGCACGGTCAGGTGTCAGATTTTTCTTAGTATCTGGCGTTTCGATGAGTTCATAGCCAGTCAAATCTCCGATAGCGTTGATGCGTTTCACATAAGACTCAATGGCCTTATTTTCGGTTATTTTTTTGATATCTTCACCTTTAATATTCCCAGCACCACGTGGTGTTCCTTGATTGACGCGACGATTGATTTGCATGGAGAAGCTGTTGGTGATATTTTTAAAGGTCTCCTGAGAAGCCTTGGCAGTAGCTCCCTTGATTGACAAGCCAACCAAACTCAAGCTCGCCATGAGGAGAATAATCAGGAAGATGACGATCGATTTGAAAAACTTCCTTGTAACATAGGCAAATGCGTTGTGTAACATAGGTTCCCTTTCTAGATTTTATTCTTTCTTATAGTTCTAACAGAAAAGCTCATATTATTTACTAGTATTGCGAGTTTCAGTCAGTTTCTTATCCTTCAACTCAAGTGTAATATCTGACGCCTGTGCCACTTCTTTACTGTGGGTGACGACGATCACACATTTACCTATTTTCTGGGCAAGTGATTTGAGCAGTTCGACAATATCTCCAGCAGTTTTAGGGTCCAGATTTCCCGTTGGCTCATCCGCTAGAATCACTGGAGCTTCTGATACCAGACTACGAGCGATAGCAACACGTTGCTGTTGACCACCTGATAACTGGAGAACATTCCGCTTGATCTGACTTTCATCCAAACCAAGCTCAAGCAGTGTATCCTTGCTTGCCTTTTTGTTGACCAAGCGGATATTTTCCAGTGGAGAAAGATAATCTATCAAGTTATAATTTTGAAAGACCAGGGAAATATGGTGCATACGATGGTAGGAATAGCCCTTCTTACGAATATCCTCTCCTTGGAAAAGGATAGAACCTTCAACAGGACTATCTAGACCAGCCAGTAGGGACAAGAGAGTGGATTTTCCTGCTCCTGACTCCCCAATAATACTGTAAAATTTCCCGGGTTCAAAATGATAATTGATCTGATATAGGACTGCTTCAGCAGTGTTCTTATAACGGTAGGTGACATCTTGTAATTGTAATAAAGTCATGATTTCTCCTTCTTAACTAATAGATGATAAAATTTCTTTCGGTGATTTTCTAAATAAGAATAGGAAACAAAGAGCTACAGATAAGCAACTAAGCAGAACTAGAAAAACATAGGATTCTGCAAAAGATAAGATGCTGGTTGATAAACTGCTTGTTTTGGCTAGTGTATCTTGTAAGCTTGCCTGATCTCCACTTGCTAGTAGGGTTTGGAGCAGATAGGATGTAATGGCATTTCCAGCGATAAAGGATGGAAGCAAGGCACCGAGAGATACCAAAACTACCTCTAAACAGAATTGTAGGAAAATCGAGCTCTTGCCTTTTCCAAGTGCAAGTAAAATTCCCACTTCGTAGACCCTTTCTCTCAACCAGAGAGACAAAACAAGAATTAAGGCCCCTGCTCCTGCTATCAACATCCCATAAAGGAAGATGGTTAGGAAGGTTTGGAAGGTAGCAACCGAGTCTTTGATTTGTTCAAAAGCCTTATTTTCCTTCTCAACTTGGTAGCCTTGATTTTCCAAGGCCCAGTTTTCTACCTGCTTCATGAGTCCGTCCATTTCCTTAGGATTTTCTACATAGAAGCGTGCTGCACTGACTTGAGCTTCACTATTTCCTAAAAGAGTTTGACTACTTTCATAGTCTGTAAAGACTTGGTTTTCACTGAAGTCAGAAGACAAACCTGTAAATTTCTCTTGTTTTTTACCAGAGAAGATTCCGACGATTTCAAACTCGACAGTTTGTCCTTTGCCAGATTCTGACTGTCCAGCATCCAAGCTAATCTTGTCATGAAACGAAAGACCGTTCTTCTTGGCCAACTCTTCGTGGATAAGGATTTTCTTGGAATCTCCTTTTTGGAGGTGTCGACCTTCTTTTAGGTTGAAAGCCGAGCTAGTAAAGGTCACATCTTTGGATGAATCCTCAAGAGCCGTTAAGCTAACCAAGTTCTTGTCCGCAGCTGACAAGTCATCACGTTCTACGCTCTGCTCACCAGTCACTACTTCCTTGTCTTTCAGTTTTGCGACCGTCTCAAGTTCAGGAGAGACATTTTCCAGCCCCTTAATCTTGCTCACGGATGATAAGTCCGACAACTTAAAAGTCTGTCCATTTTCTATCTTCTTAATAGAAAAAGATGTGTTGAGCGATTTGTAAAGATTGGTTTCCACTGTTTTGTTGGACTTCATCAGAGTCAAACAGGCTGAAATTCCAGCCAATAGGACCAATAAAATCAGAAATAAAATAAAACTTCTCAGTCGTTTTCTACTGACATAAGCCCAAGCTCTTTGGATCGGATTCATTTGTCACCTCCATATTTGTAAGACTATTATAAAATCCAAATATGAAATGTTTATGAAATCCAAAAAAAGAGCAAAAATTTTTTGCTCTACGTAAATTAGATAAAAAAAGAGCTAGCCTCAGCTAACTCTTATCCTATGCGGAGAGAGGGACTTGAACCCTCACGACCTAAAGCGGTCACAGGATCCTTAGTCCTGCGCGTCTGCCAATTCCGCCATCCCCGCGTCGATTACTTTACTAGTATATCAACTTTTGGGATGCTTGTCAACACTTTTTTTCAATTTTTTTCATTTCATCAACCAAATTACTCAGAAAGTTCATTTAGATTTTCATCTACTAACTTAGCTCCAAGTGTGTTTTTGAAATGACCTAGGGCAAATTGATGATTTTCAGGCCAGATGGAAGCAACGGCTGGTTTAACAATCTCGATGTCATACCCTAGATTATAGGCATCTATAGCTGTATGCAGGACACAGATATCCGTCAAGACTCCTGTTAAGATAACTGTTGAAATTCTACGCTCTCTCAAGCGGATATCCAGGTCAGTCCCTGAAAATGCTGAGTAATGGCGTTTATCCATCCAAAAGACACGACTGTCTGAACCATGCTCTTGATAAAAGGTTCCCAAATCTCCGTATAAATTACGCCCACTAGTCCCAATCAAATTATGAGGAGGAAATAATTTACTTTCTGGATGGAAACAATCGTTTTCTTCATGAGCATCGATGGTAAAGAAGATGTAATCTCCTCTTTCAAAAGCCAACCGAGTCACCTTGCCAATGGCATCTGAAATTGCCTGAGCTGGAGCACCTGCTGTCAATTTTCCACTATCAGCCACAAAATCTTCTGTATAATCAATCGAAATCAAAGCCTTAGTCATTAGTAATCTCTTTTCTTCACTTCTTCAAAAATATCTGAAATCAAGACCTTAAGGTAGGTTCCCTTCATTCCAAGTGAGCGACTTTCAATAATCCCAGCAGACTCAAGTTTACGAAGAGCATTAACGATCACAGAACGGGTAATACCGATACGGTCTGCAATCACTGACGCAGTCAACTGTCCCTCATTTCCGTTTAACTCCCCTAAAATTGCTGAAACAGCACGGAGTTCTGAATAAGAAAGGGTATTGACCGCCATGGTAACAGCAGTACGGCGACGGATATTTTTCTCATCCTCTTCACGTTGGAAGTTGAGAAGCTGAATCCCAACAACGGTACTGGCAATCTCAACAAGGATCAAGTCCTCATCTTCGAATTTCTTATCATTGCGCCAAATAATCAAAGAACCTAAACGAATCCCTGACACATGAATCGGTGCAATAGTCGTCAAGCCATCAGGAAAGTCGGCACGACTTTCCACAGGGAAAATACTTAAATCATGATCAACTGTCAGATTGGCTTCTGTATCGTAAATCATGTTCGCACCTTGAATGTAGTCATCTGGGAAAATCTTAGTTTGGAAGAACTGTTCTACACGATCTGTATTAGTTTTGTAACGCATGAAATAACCAAGGAGACGTCCCTTGCTGTTAACAATACAAGCGTTACAATCAATAATGTCTGCTAATTGACGGGTAATCGCATTGTAGGGAAGTTCTTCCTGCAACTGCTCCTCTGAGCGCTTCAGGATAGAAGTAATTTTTCTAGTTTTTTCTAATAAATGTGCCATTTTTCACCTCGAATTTAATCGCTATCATTATAACATAAACAGCTTGAATTTTCAATTATTATCTGAAAATTGCTTATTTAATTGCAATTTAAAAAAACAAGAATATTTTTAATTAAATTGCTTCTTTTCCATTCGGTCTCCTTATATAAAAAAGCGATTCATTTTGAACCGCTTTTTCTTATTTATCGCCCTTGTTACGAATCACAAAGCCTGTTTTCTTTTCGCTTGAAGTATTGCGTGGTTTTTTATTATCCTTACGGTAACGTTTTTCCTTATCAAAACGATCGTTTCCACGACTTCCTTTCTTAAAATCATCACGGCGACCACCACGACGGTTGTCTCCACGGCGATTATCACGACGGTCATCTCCACGACGACCTCCCTTACCTTTACCACCGAAGCCATTACCTGATGGTTTAAATGGCAGTGGTTTTTCACGCGCAATCTCCACTTCTGGAAGGCTATCCGGATCTTGAACAGTCAGACTCAAGATATACATGGCCAATTCTTCTGGAGTAAATTCGGCAGCTAACTTACGAGCGTCCTTGCCAAATTTCTCAAAGTTGCCACGGATTGTTTCATCTGCAAAATCACGTTCGATTTTCTTTAGTGCAACCTGTTTCTTAGCTTGGAAGGCTTCTTCTGCACTTGCAGGTTTGAGACCTTTCATGCGCTTCTTAGTCAAGTTTTCAATAATTTGAAGGTAACCCATTTCGTTTGGAGCAACAAAGGTAATCGATTGACCTGATTTACCAGCACGACCTGTACGACCGATACGGTGAACATAACTTTCAGGATCTTGTGGAATATCGTAGTTATAGACATGGGTCACACCTGAAATATCCAAACCACGCGCTGCAACGTCTGTCGCAACCAAAACATCGAGATTGCCGTTTTTGAAATCACGAAGGACACGAAGACGTTTGTTTTGGTCTAGGTCTCCATGAATTCCTTCTGCACGGAAACCACGGATTTTAAGTCCACGAGTCAATTCATCCACACGACGTTTGGTACGACCAAATACGATAGCAAGCTCAGGTTGTTCCACATCCATAAGACGAGTCATAGTATCAAACTTTTCTTGTTCTTTAACTCGGATATAGTACTGGTCAACCAATTCTGTTGTCAATTCCTTGGCAGCAATCTTGACATGCTCAGGTTCTTTCATAAATTGAACACCGATACGTTTGATGGCATCTGGCATAGTTGCTGAGAAAAGTAAGGTTTGACGGCTTTCAGGGACACGGGAGATGATAGCTTCAATGTCTTCAAGGAAGCCCATGTTGAGCATTTCATCCGCTTCGTCAAGGATAAGAGTTTCAATATCTTGTAATTTCAAGGCCTTGCGTTTAATCAAGTCCAAAAGGCGACCAGGTGTTCCCACCACGATATGGGCACCAGATTTAAGAGCCTTAATTTGTTTTTCAATGCTTGATCCGCCATATACTGAACGGACTTTGACTCCCTTGCTACGACCAAAACGGAAGAGTTCTTCTTGACTTTGGACAGCAAGTTCACGTGTTGGAGCGATAACCAAGGCTTGGATGGTCGCTTCTTCTGTACGGATTTTTTCAAGGGTTGGCAAGCCAAAGGCTGCAGTTTTTCCTGTACCAGTCTGTGCTTGACCAATAACATCCTTACCTTTAAGTGCCAAAGGAATAGTTTGTTCTTGGATAGGACTGGCTTCTACAAAACCAGCTTTTTCAATCTCTGCTAGCAAATCAGCAGACAAGTTTAATTCATTAAATTTCACGTTATTCTTCTTTCTAAAGGTGGTGCGAAGCCACCCTATAGGGCTTAGTTTATACTTTTCTTTTTATGACGTATTTTCATATACTGGATACAAAATCGTGTTGCTTCTTTTCCACAAAAGAAAAGTACTGTTTTCTTTGCAACCTATCTAGTATAACACAAGAGAGAAGCAAAAGATAGCCCAATCCATCGATAATATCATGTAAACGATTTTTCTGAGAAAGTAAGGCTATAATTTCAACTATTTCATAAACTTTTTTAAAGCGTAGCAGAATTGTGCAAAAGTTTTTTTCTTGTGCTAGAATGAAAATCGAATAGGAGGAACTCTAAATGTTAACTTATGATTTAATCGTTATCGGATTTGGTAAAGCTGGTAAAACACTAGCTGGTAAATTGGCTTCAGCTGGCAAAAAAGTTGCCCTCGTTGAACGTAGCAAAGCTATGTACGGTGGAACTTGTATCAACATTGGTTGTATCCCAACTAAAACTTTGCTAGTTGCTGCTGAGAAAGACTTGCCTTTTGAAGAAGTCATTGCTACCAAAAACACTATCACTGGTCGCCTCAACGGTAAAAACTATGCGACTGTTGCTGGTACAGGCGTCGATATCTTTGATGCGGAAGCTCACTTCCTTTCAAATAAAGTCATCGAAATCCAAGCTGGTGATGAAAAGAAAGAACTGACTGCTGAAACAATCGTCATCAACACTGGTGCTGTTTCAAACGTCTTGCCAATTCCTGGACTTGCTACAAGCAAAAACGTTTTTGACTCAACAGGTATCCAAAACTTGGACAAATTGCCTGAAAACCTTGGAGTCCTTGGTGGTGGAAATATCGGTCTTGAATTTGCTGGTCTTTACAACAAACTTGGAAGCAAGGTCACAGTCCTAGATGCCTTGGATACTTTCCTTCCTCGTGCAGAACCTTCCATCGCAGCTCTTGCTAAACAATACATGGAAGAAGACGGTATTGAATTGCTTCAAAATATCCGTACTACTGAAATTAAAAATGACGGTGACCAAGTGCTTGTCGTAACTGAAAATGAAACTTACCGTTTCGACGCCCTTCTTTACGCAACTGGACGCAAACCAAATGTAGAACCACTTCAACTTGAAAATACAGATATTGAACTAACTGAACGTGGTGCTATTAAAGTAGACAAACATTGTCAAACAAACGTTCCTGGTGTCTTTGCAGTTGGAGATGTCAACGGTGGCCTTCAATTTACTTACATTTCACTTGATGACTTCCGTGTTGTATACAGCTACCTTGCTGGAGATGGTAGCTACACACTTGAAGACCGTCTCAATGTACCAAACACCATGTTTATCACACCTGCACTTTCACAAGTTGGTTTGACTGAAAGCCAAGCAGCTGATTTGAAACTTCCATACGCCGTTAAGGAAATCCCTGTTGCAGCAATGCCTCGTGGTCACGTAAATGGAGACCTTCGCGGGGCTTTCAAAGCTGTGGTTAATACTGAAACAAAAGAAATTCTTGGAGCAAGCATCTTCTCAGAAGGTTCTCAAGAAATCATCAACATCATCACTGTTGCTATGGACAACAAGATTCCTTACACTTACTTCACAAAACAAATCTTCACTCACCCAACCTTGGCTGAGAACTTGAATGACTTGTTTGCGATTTAAGTTGAGATTTAATCGTATCGAACAGCCCTCTAAGGGCTGTTTTCATTTCTGCGAAATCTCATACTCTTCGAAAATCTCTTCAAACCACGTCAGCTTTATCTGCAACCTCAAAGCGGTGCTTTGAGCAACCTGCGGCTAGCTTCCTAGTTTGCTCTTTGATTTTCATTGAGTATCAAATCTGTCTTTTCCCTCTTTTATGATATAATAGAAACATGAAATTTAAAACTACTTTGGGCCTCCTTGCTGGGCGTTCTTCTCACTTCATCTTGAGCCGTCTTGGTCGTGGAAGTACCCTCCCAGGAAAACTTGCCCTTCAATTTGATAAAGATATTTTACAAAATCTAGCTAAGAACTACGAGATTGTCGTGGTCACTGGAACCAATGGAAAAACCTTAACAACTGCCCTCACTGTCGGCATTTTAAAAGAGGTCTATGGTCAGGTTCTAACCAATCCTAGTGGCGCCAACATGATCACAGGGATTACGACAACCTTCTTGACTGCCAAATCCTCTAAAACTGGAAAAAACATTGCTGTTTTAGAAATTGACGAAGCCAGTCTTTCTCGTATCTGTGACTATATCCATCCTAGCCTTTTTGTCATTACTAACATTTTCCGTGACCAAATGGACCGCTATGGTGAAATTTACACAACTTACAAGATGATTTTGGATGCCATTCGTAAGGTGCCTACGGCTACTGTTCTCCTTAATGGAGACAGTCCACTTTTCTACAAGCCAGCTATTCCAAATCCTGTACAGTATTTTGGTTTTGACTTAGAAAAAGGACCCGCTCGAGAAGCTCACTACAATACAGAAGGAATTCTCTGTCCTGACTGCCAAGGCATCCTCAAATATGAGCACAATACCTATGCCAACTTGGGGGCCTATATCTGTGAAAATTGTGGCTGCAAACGTCCTGATCTCAACTATCGCTTGACAGAACTGGTTGAGTTAACCAACAATCGCTCTCGCTTTGTCATTGACGGACAAGAATACGGTATTCAAATCGGTGGTCTCTACAATATCTACAACGCCCTAGCAGCGGTTGCTATCGCCCGTTTCCTTGGTGCAGATTCACAACTAATCAAGCAAGGATTTGATAAGAGCCGTGCAGTCTTTGGACGCCAAGAAACCTTCCATATCGGTGACAAGGAATGCACCCTCGTCTTGATTAAAAATCCAGTCGGTGCGACCCAAGCTATCGAGATGATTAAACTAGCTCCTTATCCATTTAGCCTATCTGTCCTCCTTAATGCCAACTATGCAGATGGAATTGATACCAGCTGGATTTGGGATGCTGATTTTGAACAAATCACTGAGATGGATATTCCAGAAATTAACGCTGGCGGTGTTCGCCATTCTGAAATCGCACGTCGTCTACGAGTAACTGGCTATCCAGCTGATAAAATTACTGAAACAAGTAGTCTGGAGCAAGTTCTTAAGACCATTGAGAACCAAGACTGCAAGCATGCTTATATTCTAGCTACCTATACTGCTATGCTTGAATTCCGCGAACTGCTGGCTAGTCGTCAGATTGTTAGAAAGGAGATGAACTAATGGTTTATACTTCACTTTCCTCAAAAGCTGGCAATTACCCCTATCAGCTCAACATTGCCCACCTCTATGGAAACCTCATGAATACCTACGGGGACAATGGAAACATACTCATGCTCAAGTATGTGGCTGAAAAGCTGGGAGCCCATGTGACCGTTGACATCGTTTCTCTCCATGATGACTTTGATGAAAATCACTACGACATCGCCTTTTTCGGTGGCGGTCAAGACTTTGAACAAAGTATTATTGCAGACGACCTACCTGCTAAAAAAGAGAGCATTGACAACTACATCCAAAACGACGGTGTGGTTCTGGCTATCTGTGGTGGTTTCCAACTATTGGGCCAATATTATGTTGAAGCTTCAGGGAGACGCATCGAAGGACTAGGGGTCATGGGACATTATACCCTCAACCAGACCAATAACCGTTTTATCGGTGACATCAAGATTCACAATGAAGATTTCGATGAAACATACTATGGTTTTGAAAATCATCAGGGTCGTACCTTCCTCTCTGACGACCAAAAACCGCTGGGACAGGTTGTCTATGGAAATGGAAACAACGAAGAAAAGGTCGGCGAAGGGGTTCATTATAAGAATGTCTTTGGTTCTTACTTCCACGGGCCTATCCTCTCTCGTAATGCAAATCTTGCTTATCGCCTAGTCACTACTGCCCTCAAGAAGAAATACGGTCAGGATATCCAACTTCCTGCCTATGAGGACATCCTCAGTCAAGAAATCGCTGAAGAATACAGCGACGTCAAAAGCAAGGCTGACTTTTCTTAAACCAAGGAAAACCATATCAAAGAACTCTGCTATCTTACCGGAGTTCTTTTTGTCTTTTCTTTTTGTCTTTTCTTTTACCCTTCTCCCTTGCATTTTCTCTCTTTTTTTGCCAAAATAGAGGAGTAGAAAGAAGGTAGCATATGTCTAAATTACAACAAATCGTAACATATCTTGAATCAGAAAAACTAGACGTCGCTGTCGTATCTGACCCCGTCACAATCAATTACCTCACTGGCTTTTACAGTGATCCCCATGAACGCCAAATGTTCCTTTTTATCCTAGCGGATCAGGAACCGCTCCTCTTTGTCCCAGCCCTTGAAGTTGAGCGTGCAAGCAGCACTGTTTCCTTCCCAGTTGTGGGCTATGTGGATTCTGAAAATCCATGGCAAAAAATGAAACATGCTCTTCCACAACTTGACTTCAAACGTGTCGCTGTTGAGTTTGACAATCTCATCTTGACCAAATACCATGGTTTAAAAACTGTCTTTGAAACAGCTGAGTTTGAAAACCTCACACCTCGTATCCAACGCATGCGCCTCATCAAATCAGCTGACGAAGTGCAAAAAATGATGGTTGCAGGTCTCTATGCTGACAAGGCTGTTAATGTTGGTTTTGATAATATTTCTCTTGATAAGACAGAGACAGATATCATCGCCCAAATTGACTTTGCCATGAAGCGTGAAGGTTATGAAATGAGTTTTGATACCATGGTCTTAACTGGTGATAATGCTGCAAATCCACACGGCATTCCAGCAGCTAATAAGGTTGAAAATGATGCTCTTCTCCTCTTTGACCTCGGTGTTCTGGTCAACGGCTATGCTTCAGATATGACTCGTACAGTCGCAGTCGGCAAACCTGACCAATTCAAGAAAGACATTTATAACTTGACTCTTGAAGCTCAACAAGCTGCTCTTGACTTTATCAAACCAGGTGTGACTGCTCATGAAGTAGACCGCGCTGCCCGTGAAGTCATCGAAAAAGCTGGTTACGGTGAGTTCTTCAACCACCGTCTTGGTCACGGTATCGGTATGGATGTCCACGAATTCCCATCTATCATGGAAGGAAACGACTTGATCATCGAAGAAGGCATGTGCTTCTCTGTTGAACCAGGTATCTATATCCCTGGTAAAGTCGGTGTTCGTATTGAAGACTGCGGTGTTGTTACCAAGGATGGCTTTGACCTCTTTACAAGCACCAGCAAAGACTTGCTTTATTTTGATTAATATTCTTCGAAAATCTTCCCACAATAAAACGCATAGTATCAAGGTTTTTCTGTACTGACCCCAAAAAGTTAGACAATTAATTTATCCAAAGGATTTAGTTCTGTATTGTACAGGACTGAGTCCTTTTAGTTTTACCTTAATTCGTTTATTGTTGTAGTAATCAATATAGTCAACAATGGCTTGTTCCAATTGATTAAGTGATTTAAAGGTTTTCTCATAACCATAAAACATCTCCGATTTCAGAATGCCAAAGAAAGATTCCATCATACCGTTGTCTGGACTGTTACCTTTACGTGACATGGATGCTTGAATTCCCTTACTCTCTAGGAACTGATGATAAAAATCGTGTTGATATTGCCAACCTTGGTCACTATGGAGAATTGTATTTTCGTAGTGCTTCTCTGTGAATGCCTGTTCCAACATTGTTTTTACTTGTTCTAAGTTGGGTGAAGTTGAAAGATTATAGGCGATAATTTCACTATTAAAGCCATCTAAAACTGGTGATAAGTAAAGCTTTTGAGCACTTGCTGGAATGGAAAATTCTGTCACGTCTGTGTAGCACTTTTCTATTGGTTTGGCTGCTTCAAATTGGCGTTGAATGAGGTTATCTGCTTTCTTGCCAACGTCTCCTTTATGAGAAGAATATTTTCGTTTCTGTCGCATTTTAGCTTGTAAATTGAGTACTTTCATCAAGCGTTGAACTCTTTTCTGATTTACCAGATAACCACGATTTCTTAGTTCTAAATGAACCCGACGATAACCATAATTTCCCTTGTGTTCGATAAAAATGGATTGAATTTCAGCTTTAAGTTCTTGGTCCTTATCTGGTTTATCTAGCTGTTTCAAGTGATAGTAGTAGGTTGAACGAGCTAGTTTAATGGCTTTTAGAAGAATATCTAACGAAAACTCAGTCATTAATTCTTGAACAATTTCTGTCTTTCTTCTTTCTCTTTTTCCTCCTTCAATCGGAGTTCTCTTAACTTTTTTAGGACGGCATTCTCCGCTCTCAGATACTCATTTTCTGCTTGAAGACGTTCTAATTCTGTCCTCTCTTCAGGTCTCGTTTTTGGCTTACGTCCCATTTTAGGTGCTCTCCCTCTTGTTTTCTCAACAATAGTATACCCGTTTTTCTTGTATTGTGCTAGCCAATTAAGAAGTATCGTACGACTCGGGAGGCCGTATTCAAGAGAAACTCTATCTTTAGTCCAGCATTCATGTAAGACTTTATGAATCATTTCTTGTTTTAAATCAGGAGAATAGTAACGATTTTTTCCTTTTTTGACGAACTCTATTCCGTAACGATCAATCAATTTAATCATGTACCTAATATTAGAATTGTTTATCCCAAATTTATTTGAAAGCTTCTCTATGCTATATCCTTGTTTTCTAAGTTCATAGATTTGAACTTTATCATCATAAGTTAATTTCATAATAAAAACACCCCAAAAGTTAGATTTTTTCTGTCTAACTTTTGGGGTGCAGTTCATTCAACACCTGATACTATGCGTTTTTCTTATTTGAAAGACTTTTGACTCAGCCTCATTACTTAATCTTCTTGATACTTTGACTAAGGATAAATCCTACAATCATCCCTACCATATTTTGCATGAAATTTGGTAAAATTTCTGGTAGAGCTGCAGCCCAGCCATTCATCAATGTAGAGCCCAAGGCGTAACCCCCTACCATGGCAATCGTTGCTAAGATAAGGCCTAACCACTGAGTTTTTCCTTTAAATCCTGCGAAAAATCCCTGCAAGCCATGGTTGACCAAGCTAAAGAACATCCACTGAGGATAGCCTGATAAGAGGTCAATCAAGAAACCTGCTAGTCCTCCTACTACAGCCCCTTCACGACTACCAAAGTAGAAGGCCGTAAAGAAGACACCCGCATCTAAAAGAGTTAAAATGCCTGTCGGTGTTGGAATTTTTAAGAAATAACCTAGAACCACAGAGAGGGCGGTTAAGAGGGATACAAGGGCGATTTTAGTTGTTTTGGTTTGCTTCATATTGTCTTACTCCATACTGATCTGCTTGTGCAATAGAACGATAAACGAAATCCTTAGAGCTTTCTAGTGCTGGTAAAAGTTCATCACCTTTAACCAAGTGACTGGCAATGCTAGAGGCAAAGGTACAACCTGCACCAGCATTTTGCCCTTGAATGACAGGATTTTCTAGGACTGTAAAGTTTTGTCCATCATAAAAGACATCTACAGCCTTGTCCTGACTAAGGCGATTGCCTCCCTTGATAATGACTGCTGGCGCTCCTAATTCATGCAATTTCTGCGCTGCAGCTTTCATGTCTTCCAAGGTTTTGATTTCCTGACCAGTCAATAATTCTGCTTCAGGAAGATTAGGCGTAATCACACTGACATAAGGGAAAAAGCGAATCAACTCTTGACAGAGTTCACTTACAGCTACGTCGTGTGTTTCCTTGCAGACCAAGACAGGGTCCAGAACCACAGGCACTCCTGGGCATTGCTTGATAAAGTCCAAGGCCTTCTCAGCCACACTGACAGTTGGTAGAAGACCAATCTTAATCCCCCCAAACTCCACATCACGCAAGCTATCTAATTCATGTTGAAAAATGGTATCGTCAGTTGGAAAGACTTCAAAGCCCTTTTCCGTCAAGGCTGTCAAACAAGTCACTGCTACAAAGCCATGCAAGCCGTTCAAGGTATAAGTAGCCAAATCAGCTGACAAACCACCACCACTAAAAATATCATTTCCAGAAAGTGCTAAAATACGATTATTCTTCATAACGAATCTCCTTTAAATATAAACCATTTGGTGCTGCAGTGGGACCTGCAAGCTGCCTGTCCTTTTTCTCCAAGATGAGGTCAATCTGCTCTACTGGCATGCGGTTATTGCCGATTTTAAGCAGTGTCCCCACCATATTACGAATCTGCTTATACAAGAAACCATTTCCTGAAAAGGTAAAGGTCAAAAACTGGCCTGTCTCATCAACCCTAAGACTAGCTTCTGTGATGGTGCGAACCTTATCCTCTACACTAGTCCCAGAGGCTGTAAAGCCGGTGAAATCATGAGTGCCTTCTAATTTTTTGATAGCCTCCCGCATCCGTTCCACATCAAGCGGATAAGGAAAGTGGGTGGCATAGTGACGGCGCATCGGATTTTTGGGACGGCCCCTATCCACGATAAACTCATAGGTCTTACTGTGCTTAGCATAACGGCAATGAAAATCATCCGCCACAAGCTCAATCGAAATCACATCAATATCTTCAGGGGACTGAGTGTCTAGAGCAAAACGGAGCTTCTCCTCATCCATTTGATAAGGCAGGTTAAAATGAATAACCTGTCCCAGGGCATGAACCCCACTATCTGTCCTACCAGCACCGTGAACAGTAATGGCTTGCCCTTTATTTAACTTGGTCAAGGTTTTTTCAATTTCTTCCTGAACACTACGCGCATGAGGCTGGCGCTGAAAACCAGCAAAGGCGTAACCATCATAGGAAATAGTTGCTTTATATCTTGTCATAACTTCTATTTTATCAAGAAATTAGTCTGTAAACAAGGCCCTAAATCAAATAGTGTCTGGGTACAAAAATCCAAAAAAGAAAAACTTAGGAAACCAATCCTAAGCTCTCTTTTGAAGTAGGTACATGACAAAGATAGAGGTTACAATCAACCATGAGCCTAAAATGGCAAAGACCAACATGCCATTGTGAGTTAGTAACCCAATTGCACCTAGAACAAATGGGGTCGTAAAGGCTCCGAAACTACAGCCTAATACAGCAAATGAAGTCGCTTGATTGAGGAGTTTAGCTGGAATTCGTTCAGAGACCAGTTGAAAGACCGTCGTCAAGGCTACACTATAGGCAAAACCAGCCAGAATACTCCCTGCCACTACCACCCACAAGGATGGAGACAAGGCAATCACAATTTGCCCTAAGCCAAAGGTAATACCTGACCAGAGGAGCAATTTCTCTTTAAAGATAGAAATCAAGAAAGAAAAACTCACACCAGCCACAATCCCGATTAACTGCATGACACTAAGAACAAAACTAGATAACTGGGCATCTCCAAGTCCTCTTTCCACCATCAAACTTGGAATACGGATGGTAATAGCTGTATTGGTACAAACTACAACTGCCGCTTCGATAGCTAGGATAAAAATCAAGCCTTTCATTTCTTGAGTTAAGCGACTTGCTTCCTTCGTTTTTTTCTTGACTTCTTTCTTTTCTTTTCCATAAGGTACAAAGAGCAGATAAAGGGTCAGAACTAAAAATCCAGCACTATAAGCTAAGAAAGTAGCTGTCCAACCAAAGGCCAACAATTGGCCGACTGCCAAGGTAATGAGAGAAGCCCCAACGACCTCTGCAGAACCGCGTAGCCCTAACATCTGAATTCGCGTTTTTCCTTGATAGCGTTCACTGATAATAGAAATGGCCTTGGCATTGATCATCCCAACACCTAAACCAAAAAGAATCCGTGTTCCAAAGACAAAAGGATAGGCTTGATACCAAAAGGGTGCTGTTCCACTTAGTGATAAAATCAGCAATCCCAAACTGATCTGTAAGCGCTCAGGAAATATTTTTTCTAAGAAACCATTTAGTAATAACATAATCATGATTCCAAAGGAGGGCAAGCTCGCCAAGAGCTCAATTTGTTCCTTAGGATAACCTTGATAATAGTCAAACATAGCTGGCAGGGCACTCGAGATGGAAAAGGATGCAATCAAAACGAGGGAGAGAGCCAAAATACTGGCCCGTTCTAAAAATTGTTTCATGAAATCTCTTTCTATATTTCTCTTAATCTTCTACTTTTTTGATAGTTATCAAACAAGCAAGAAAAGAAGAAGCCTCTTTAGTGTATAGACTCCTTCTTAAACCCGAAAATGAATCCCTTGTATCTTATACTCAATGAAAATCAAAGAGCAAACTAGGAAGCTAGCCGCAGGTTGCTCAAAGCACTGCTTTGAGGTTGTAGATAGAACTGACGAAGTCAGCTCAAAACATGGTTTTGAGGTTGTAGATGAAACTGACGAAGTCAGTAACTATATATACGGCAAGGCGAAACTGACGTGGTTTGAAGAGATTCTCGAAGAGTATTAGGATGACTTTCTCTTGATTTGCTTGATAAAGTAGAAGATAAATCCTGCCACCATATAGGCAACAAAGATAATCAGACACCACTTAAACACGACATCCCAACCCTTGTTTACATTCAAAAAGAAGTAAGGGAAGGGACTGACCTTAGAATTAGGAACATCAAGTTTCAGTACCAAGCCATTAAAAAGAGCAAAAATCATATACAGCAAGGGTAAAATCGTCCACACAACTGGATCCCAAATCTTGTATTGACCCTGTTTGTCAAAAAAGAGGGTATCCGCTAAAAACCAAAGGGGAACGATATAGTGGCAAAGGAAATTTTCCAGAGTATAGAAATTAGTCGCAATGGGCGCTAAGAGGAAATGGTAAATCACACAGGTAATCATGATACTCATGGTAACCCCACCTTTTAAGCGCAAGAGACTTGGTCTTTGCCAGTTTTCACCTAAACGGCTCATAACCTTTAGGAGATAGAGCGTAAAAATCGCTACTAAAAGATTTGACAAAACCGTATAATAGAGAAGCATCCCAAATCCACCATGCTTGGCGATTTCAAGATAAACTCCCGTAAAAGCCGCTAGAAACAAGAAGATACGGCTATAAAATACTAGTTTATAGTGCTTTGACATGCTTAAATTTTCTTCACAAACTCTGATTTGAGTTTCATGGCACCAAAGCCATCGATTTTACAGTCGATATTGTGGTCGCCTTCTACGATGCGAATATTTTTCACACGCGTTCCTTGTTTCAAATCTTTTGGCGCACCTTTTACTTTCAAGTCCTTGATGAGGGTTACTGTATCACCGTCAGCCAATTTATTCCCGTTGGCATCGATAGCGACAAGACCTTCTTCTACTTCTGCAACTTCAGCAGGATTCCACTCATGAGCGCACTCTGGGCAAACCAGTAGGGCACCGTCTTCGTAGACATACTCTGAGTTACATTGTGGGCAATTTGGTAGGTTGTTCATGGTTTCTCCTTATCATCATTCACTATTCTTTGAAAATCAAAATTTCTCGAACAGCAACTATTATACCTTAAAATTAGTATTTTGACAAATTTAGAAAAAAACCGATATCAATCTATCGGCTTTTCTACATTTACATTCTTTTTTCAGCTTCTGCTTTGATTTTTTCAACTACTTCTTGAATGTTCAAACCAGTTGTGTCAAGGTAGACAGCATCCTCTGCTTGTTTGAGAGGTGAAGTCTCACGATGGCTATCCTTGTAGTCACGCGCAGCAATCTCCTCTTTTAAAGTTTCAAGATCTGTTTCAATTCCCTTGGCAATATTTTCCTTGTAACGACGCTCTGCTCTTTCATCAACAGAGGCTACTAGGAAAATTTTCAATTCTGCTTGTGGCAATACAACAGTCCCGATATCGCGACCGTCCATGACAATCCCACCTTGCTGGGCAATCTCTTGTTGGAGGGAAACTAGTTTCTCACGAACCTCAGGAATTGCTGCAATAGCAGAAACATGATTCGTCACTTCATTTTCACGGATAGGATGAGTAATATCCACATCTCCTACAAAAACAAGCTGTTCCCCAGTTTCTGAGCGTCCAAAACTGATTGGATGCTGGTCTAACAAGGTTAGAAGTGCTTCAACTTCTTCTACTCCTAACTGGTTTTTAAGAGCCATATAAGTCGCTGCACGATACATGGCACCTGTATCGAGGTAGGTATAACCAAAATCCTTGGCAATAATCTTTGCGACCGTACTCTTACCACTGGAAGCTGGACCATCGATAGCAATTTGAATCGTCTTCATTTATGACTCCTATCTAGTCTTAATCACATCTCCAGGATTTGCAAACCAAGATCCTGTAGCCATATGCCCAGGATTCAATGCTTCTAATTGAGCAATTGAAATACCTGCACGAGCGGCAATGGCTGCTTCTCCTTCTCCAGCCATAACTTTTGTAGTTCCTTCTGGATCATTTGGATGTTCTGAGCTACTAGATGACTCTTCTACCTTCTCCTCTGAACTAGAAGATGCCTGCTCTGAACTACTACTAGAAGTAGAAGAAACTTGCTCTACTTTTGTATCTGAATCGTGAAAATCTTTCAAGGCTGCTGTGCGATTACTCCCACCTGACGAAAGATAGATCAGAACAATAATCATCACGACTACAATCACAAAGAAAATACTTGCTAAAATAGTCAAGATACGATTAGCCAGCACTCCTCCACCTTGTTCTCTCTTACGACGTTCTGATCTTGTTTCTTCCTGATTCTCATAAATATCTTCTTGCCACGGTTCTTTTGCCATACCTTACTCCTTGTTTTTTTTTACTTTTCTTATTACAATATAAATATGAAAATCACACTTATACCTGAACGCTGCATTGCCTGTGGTCTTTGCCAAACTTATTCTGATTTATTTGATTACCACGATAATGGAATCGTGCGTTTTTACGATGACCCTGACCAACTAGAAAAAGAAATCTCTCCTAGCCAGGACGTCGTAGAAGCTGTTAGAAACTGTCCGACACGTGCCTTGATTAAAGATTAACTTTAATATCAACAAGAACGTTCCACTCCTTCTAGTTTAGCATATTTCCATGCAAAATTATAGTCTTTTCTCTTTATTTTTTTCTGTAAAATCAGGAAGGTCACTTTTTTCTTTGACGAGATAAAGTGGTCTTTTTTTAGTCTCTAGATAAATCTTACTAATATATTTGCCGAGAATCCCAATGGTCAAGAGTTGAATGCCTCCAAGAAAGAGAATAACAGCCATCAGAGAGGTCCAACCTGATGTCGGATTGCCCAAAATGAGAGTCCGAACCACAACAAAAAAGGTCATAAGCAGAGAAATAAAACAAGATAGGAGACCAGCCACAAAGGCGATAATCAAGGGAAAATCTGAAAAATTAACAATCCCTTCAATGGAGTAGAAAAAGAGGTGCCTAAAACTCCAACTGGTCTTGCCAGCCTGCCTTTCGACATTTGGATAGTCCAGATAGTGGGTTTTAAAACCCACCCAAGCAAAGATTCCTTTAGAAAAACGATTAGACTCGGTCAAACTTAAAATGGCATCGACTACAGACCTTCTCATCATGCGAAAATCACGAACACCTGACGGCAGGGCTACTGGACTGATTTTTTTCATGAAGCCATAAAAGAGATCAGCACAGAAACTGCGAAAGAAGGGTTCTCCCTCCCGACTAGTTCTCCGTGTTCCTACACAGTCTAAATCTGCATTCTGATCTAGTAAGGCTTTCATCTCAAGCAACATACTAGGAGGATCTTGGAGGTCTGCATCCATTACCACCACCAGATCTCCTGTCGCATATTGCAAACCTGCATACAGAGCCGCTTCTTTGCCAAAATTTCGAGAGAAAGAAATATAATGTACTGCCGGATTTTGCTCCCGATAGGCCTTTAAAAGTTCCAAGGTTCCATCGTTTGATCCATCATCGACAAAGACATACTCGATTTCTGTTTCCAAATCTGGAAGTAAAGTTTCCAAAGCCTGATAAAAAAGAGGAAGTACTTCCTCTTCGTTTAGACAGGGGACAATGATTGACATCACCATCTTAGTCTTCAAATCCATTTGGATGCTTGCTTTGCCAACGCCATGCGTCTTCACACATTTGGGTGATATCTAGTTCTGCTTCCCAATCGAGTTCTGCTTTGGCTTTTGCTGGATCTGAGTAGCAGGCTGCGATGTCACCTGGGCGACGGTCCACAATGCGGTAAGGAATGGGACGTCCCACTGCTTTTTCCATGTTTTGGATAATTTCAAGAACTGAGTAGCCTTTACCTGTTCCAAGGTTATAAACGTTTAGACCTGAACCTTTTTGAATTTTTTTCAAAGCTGCAACGTGACCTTTAGCCAAATCGACAACGTGGATATAGTCACGAACACCAGTTCCGTCTTCCGTATCGTAATCGTCTCCAAACACTTGCACTTGCTCTAATTTCCCAACGGCTACTTGAGTTACATATGGCAAGAGGTTGTTTGGAATACCGTTTGGATTTTCTCCCAAATCACCACTCTCATGGGCTCCGATTGGATTGAAATAACGAAGCAAGACAACATTCCATTCTGAGTCTGCTTTGTAAATATCCGTTAAAATTTCCTCTAGCATAAGCTTAGTGCGACCGTATGGATTGGTCACTGAAAGTGGGAAATCTTCCAAGATTGGCACTGTATGAGGATCTCCATAAACTGTCGCAGAAGAACTGAAAATGATGTTTTTACAGTTGGCTTCTTCCATGACTTTCAAAAGGCTAACAGTTCCTGCGATATTGTTGTCATAATAGGCAAGAGGGATACGGGTAGATTCCCCCACAGCCTTCAAACCAGCAAAGTGAATGACACCCGTTGGTTCTTCTTGCTTGAAAATATCTCTGAGAGTATCCGTATCACGGATATCTGCCTCATAGAAAGGCACTTCAACTCCTGTAATTCTCTCAACAACTTCTAAACTTTTTCTGTTACTATTAACAAGGTTATCCACCACAACAACTTGATGACCTGCTTGGATTAACTCAATAACAGTGTGGGTTCCGATAAAACCTGCTCCACCCGTTACCAAAATCTTTTCTTGCATCTTCTTTCCTCGATTCTCGGATTATTTTTTCTTATTTTACCATTTTTGATAGGGAATGTCATTTGCCATCCTAGAGGGGAGGCTAAAATTTAAGTAAAATGCTTATACTCTTCGAAAATCTCTTCAAACCACGTCAGCCTTGCTTTGCTGTAGGTAGGGTTACTGACTTCGTCAGTTCGATCCACAACCTCAAAACAGTGTTTTGAGCTGACTTCATCAGTTCTATCCACAACCTCAAAGCAGTGCTTTGAGCAGCCCGTGGCTAGTTTCCTAGTTTGTTCTTTGATTTTCATTGAGTATTATTCGCTTTTTACTCGTTTGACATAGTTTTCAATTGGGTAGTTTAGAGGGTCCAAGGTCAACTCCTTGTCTTGGATCAGTTGAGCTAGATGGTAACCAATGATAGGACCAGTTGTGAGGCCTGAGGAACCTAGTCCACTAGCAGCATAGACACCTGATAAGCCAGGTACTTGTCCAAAGAAAGGAGAGAAATCACTGGTATAGGCACGGATTCCCACACGCTCAGCTCTTGAAGTCGCTACTGCCAAGACTGGATAGTGAGGCAAGGCTGCCTCCTCCATTTGTTGGAGTAAGGTTTCATCTACCGTCAAATCAAATCCCATATCATTTTCATGGGTAGCGCCTAGGGATAATTTCCCACCTGCAAAAGGAATCAAATCCCACTCCCCTTCTGGCATAACAACAGGGTAAGCTTCCATGTCTTGGGCAAGTTGATAATCTCGGAGTTGCCCCTTTTGGGGACGAACATCTACTTCATAACCTAAAGGCTCTAACAGATGTCCCAACCAAGCTCCCATCGCCAAAATAACCTGATCAAACACCTCTTCGTCAATCTGGTAACCTGATGCTAAAGGTATCAGAGTCACTTTTTCTTTGACCAGCTTGACGTGACTGGCTTCCAGCAAACGAGTCACTAAAAGTTGGCCATCTACTCTCGCTCCACCAGAAGCATAGAGCAGGTGATCAAATTCCTGCAAGCCAGGGAATAATTCATTAGCTGATGCTGAGTCCAGAATGGCTAATTGCCCTATCAAAGGAGATTCTTCTCTACGCTGGAGGGCTAGTTGATAGAGTTCTTCCAACTTAGTTTCATCCTTTTTCAGGAGAAAGACTCCCGAACGCTGGTAAAAGTCGATTTCTTGTCCTGACTTCTCTAAATCTGCTAATAAATCCACATAAAAGTCAGCCCCCAAGCGCGCCATTTTGTACCAGGCCTTATTGCGGCGTTTGGAAAACCAGGGGCTGATAATTCCTGCTGCGGCCTTAGTAGCCTGACCTTGTCCATGATCAAAGACTGTTACTTCTAGATCACTTTCTTTCGAGAGGTAGTAGGCAGCTGTTGCACCTACAATCCCTGCTCCAATAATGGCAACTTTTTTCATTGTCTTCACCTTCTAACTAGATATGGTGGAAAGGATTGGTCGATGCTTGACTAGGTAAGATATCAATAGTCCAGCCTTTTTCCTCTTTCCATTGATTAAGAAGCTCTGCAATTTTTTCTACAAAAAGCACTTCGATATAGTGACCTGGGTCCAAGGCTAGCAAGCCATCAGACAGCATATCCTGAGCAGTGTGGTAGTAAATATCACCAGTGATATAAACATCTGCCCCCTTTGCCAAAGCATCCTTATAGAAAGACTGCCCGCTACCACCACAGATGGCCACTCTTGAAATAGGCTTCTGCAAATCTCTCTCTTGATAATGCACCAATCGAAGGCTATCTAAACCAAAGACTTGCTTGACATGCTGGGCCAATTCCCCAAATGTCTGAGGCTGAACATTCCCAATACGTCCAATTCCACGTTCAGGACCTGTCTCCTGCAGATAAGTCGTTTCCTCGATACCTAGCATCTGACAGAACCAATCATTGAGGCCATTTTCAACGATGTCAATATTGGTATGGCTGACATAAACTGCGATGTCATGCTTTATCAAATCAATGTAAATCTGATTTTGTGGACGGCTAGCTACCAAATCCTTGATGGGACGGAAAATCGGCGCATGCTTGACAATAATCAAGTCTACACCCTTTTCAATGGCTTCAACCACCGTTTCTTCACGAATATCGAGAGCCACCATGACCCTTTGGATATCCTTGTCTAAAGTACCAATTTGCAGACCACGACTGTCTCCCTCCATGGAAAATTCCTGAGGGCAAAAGGCTTCATACGCATTAATCACTTCACTTGCTAACATGGAGAACCTCCTTGATGGCTTGAATTTTATCTACTAGAACTTGACGTTCTTCCAGATTTTTTTCTGGGATTTGTCCGAGGGCAAACTCTAGATTAACAGCTTCTTTTTGCCATTTTTGGACAAAGACTGGACTGATCTCTTTGGACAAGAAAGGTCCAAAGCGAACATCACTGGCTGATAGCTTCATTTGTCCTGCTTCCACCACCAAAATCTCGTAAAACTTGCCAGCTTCTTCTAAGATGCTTTCAGCTACAATCTGAAATCCGTTCTCTTGTAGCCAGATACGCAAGTCGTCTTCACGATTATTGGGCTGAAGGATCAATCGTTCTACATTAGCTAACTTGTCCAAGCCTTCTTCTAAAATCCTAGCAATCAAACGACCACCCATACCAGCAATGGTAATGACAGACACTTGGTCTGACTCTTCAAAGGCTGCCAAGCCATTGGCTAAACGAACCTGGATTTTCTCCTTTAGGCTGTGAGCCTCAACATTTTTGACTGCAGATTGGTAGGGACCTTCCACCACCTCACCTGCAATGGCACTTTCGATTTTTCCTCTTTCGACCAAGTCGATAGGCAGATAAGCATGGTCACTTCCCACATCTAGTAAAATAGCTCCCTGTGGCACAAAGGAAGCCACTAATTCTAATCTCTTTGAAATCATTTTCTCTCACTTTCCAAAACTCTATTACCTCTTATTATACCACATTTCAGCTGGCAATCTTGTACCTAAAAAGACCGCAATCCACAGATTGCAGCCTTTCTTTATTTTCTGGCTTGATAGCGACTAGTCAGGATGAAAATCACGGTAAAGACCAACATCATGACACCATAAACAGGTAATGTTTGTCCTGTTAAGGTTGAAATTTCAAGCAGTTTTTGAATTCTTGGGAAGAGAGCTGTGGCTAGGAAGCCTCCTACTGACCAAACAATCAGGAGGACACGCCATAGGGTAAATGGCATGCAGGCTCTAAATACAGATAAGAAACCAATTGACCCCAAGAGATAATAGAGTAGAGTTGAAATTTCTAACTCAGACCAACCTTGGCTACTTCCAAATATTTTCACAAAAAGAACGCTGAACACAACCATGAGAGCACTTGGTAGAGCACGAAGCATGGATCTTCTGAGGAAGTTTGGCTCAACAGGTTTGATATTTCGCTCAAAAGTCAGAACGAATGGTGGGAACCCTTCCACGAACTGGTCAATCATGGTAATCTGGATCGGAATGAAGGGGAAAATCAAGATCCACTCAGACCGACCTAGTAAAGCACTGGCGATACAGATAACTGCGAGCAAGAATGAGTAGATGGTCTTTATCAAGAAAATCGGTGCAATGTGGGCAATATTATTAACCACACGACGACCTTCAAAAAGAATCTCAGGAACATCATTAAAGTCAGAGTTCAAGAGAACCAGATTGGCAATCTGACGAGTCGCTGGATCTCCCTCAGCCATCACGATAGAACAATCCGCCTCACGAAGGGCCAGGATATCATTAACTCCATCCCCTGTCATAGCTGTTGTATGCCCCGCTTTTTTCAGTGTTTGGATGATGAGTTTCTTTTGATGAGGGGAAACACGTCCGAAAATAGCTGTCTCCTCAGCCATAGTAATCAATTCCTCATCCGTAATTTTTGAGCAATCTACATAACTGTCATAGTCTGCAAAACCAGCCTTCTGGGCAATGCTGGATACCGTAACTGGATTGTCCCCAGAAATGATTTTGAGTCCCACTTCTTGAGAACGAAGATAGTCCAGCGTCTCAGCTGCTCCTTCTCGTATCGGGTCCAAGATTTCTAGCAAGGCTAGAGCCTGAATATCAGATGGTTTCTGTGGTTTGTGATGGTCTAATTTCTCCTGACTGAGAGCTAAGACCAAGACACGTGACCCTCTCTCCAAGGCCTCCCTGGCTTCTGGGGCTTCAGAGTCCAGCAACATCTCAGGCGCACCTAAGAAAACTGTCCCCAAACCTTCCAATTCCATAGCTCCCCACTTGCGATCGCTTGAGAAAGGAAGATTGGAAAGCATAGGATAAGAAACTTCTCCCACAAAACGCTTTCGAATAGCTTGGGCTGTTGGATTTTTATCTTCACTATGAGCCATGTAACTAGTCAGGATGCTGGCAATAGCCTCTTCATCATAATCTTCCATCAGCGGAAGAACAGCCTCCACCTGCATTTTTCCTTGGGTGATGGTGCCCGTCTTGTCCAGACAGAGCATATCCACGCGCGCCAGGGTCTCAACAGAGTACATCTCCTGCACCAAGACCTTTTTCAAGCCCAACTTAATCACTGCAGTCAAGAGCGAAGTAATGGTCAAAAGGGCAATTCCCTTAGGCAACATTCCCAGTAGGGCTGTCGACGAATTTACAACGGACGACTTAAGAGGCAAACCTTTTAAAAGCAAGGCTTCTAGCAAGAGAGCCAGACCAAAAGGAATGATAATCTTCCCAGTAAAACCTGCTAACCTATCCAGCGATTTCATGATACGGGAGTTAATAGGTTTAACGGTCTTGGCTTCCAGCATGAGTTTGGCAGCATAGTTGTCAGCACCGACATGGTGGACTTGAGCCAAAACTGACCCACTTGCTAGGAAGCTTCCTGACAAAAGCAAGGCGTCAACTTCCTTTTGCACCAAATCACTTTCCCCCGTCAACATGGCTTCATTGACTTCCGCAAATCCTTCCAGAACCAAGGCATCACTGGGAATCTGCTCCCCAGCAGACAAACGAATGACGTCTCCTAGCACCAATTCTTCAGGATTGAGGGCAACTTCCTGTCCATCACGAATGGTTTTGACCTTTTCCTTGGTCATGAGATTGAGCTTATCTACCATGTGTTTAGCCCGCAGCTCGGTCACAATACCAGAAAAGGTGTTAAAGCAGATAACAGCAAAGAAGACCAGATTGCTCCAAGCCTGCACAAAGGCTAGTGCCAAAACAATAGCAAAGTTCAAAGCATTAAAAAGAGTAAAGACATTTCGTTTAACGATTTGCCAAGTGCTGGTACTAGCCGATGCGGTAAAATCATTGACCAAGCCCTTAGCCTGTCTTTCCTTGACTTCTATTTGGGTTAATCCCATAATCTTATTTTTATCCATAAATTATATCATATCATTTTTTCTAAAAGAATTCTAATCTCATCCCAAATATGCACCTAGTCAAGGGAAAAAGTTTGCCAGCCCTCCTTTGATAAGGTATAATATTAACAAGAAAAGAATCGAAGGAGATCGCATGTTTTATACTTATTTACGTGGATTGGTTGTATTGCTACTATGGTCCATCAATGGCAATGCCCACTACCATAATACCGATAAAATTCCTAATCAAGATGAAAATTATATCCTGGTTGCGCCTCACCGCACCTGGTGGGATCCAGTTTATATGGCCTTTGCGACTAAGCCAAAACAGTTCATCTTTATGGCCAAAAAAGAACTCTTTACTAACCGTATTTTTGGTTGGTGGATTCGTATGTGTGGTGCCTTTCCTATCGACCGTGAAAATCCTAGCGCCTCTGCCATAAAATATCCTATCAATGTCCTAAAAAAAAGTGACCGCTCTCTCATCATGTTTCCAAGTGGAAGCCGTCACTCAAACGATGTTAAGGGTGGCGTAGCCCTGATTGCCAAAATGGCCAAGGTTCGTATCATGCCAGTTACCTACACAGGTCCCATGACTTTGAAGGGCTTGGTTAGCCGTGAACGTGTCGACATGAACTTTGGAAATCCAATCGATATTTCAGACATCAAGAAAATGAATGATGAAGGAATCGAAATGGTTGCAGACCGTATCCAAACAGAATTCCAACGTCTGGACCAAGAAACGAAACAATGGCACAACGATAAAAAACCGAACCCACTCTGGTGGTTTATCCGCATCCCTGCCCTCATCCTTGCCATTATCCTTGCTATCTTAACCATCATCTTTAGCTTTATCGCAAGCTTCGTCTGGAATCCAGATAAGAAAAGAGAGGCTCTTGGTTAAAAAATACAACAATCCCTTGGCAAAAGCCAAGGGATAATTCTTTTATTTGATTTTCCATTTTTGTGCCAACCAGCCGGAAAAGGCTAGAAATCGCTCAGCCACTTGTTCATGGTGCCCATAAGGATCAAAGACAAACTGACCTTTCGGATAGCGTTTTTGAAGATCGGTATGGATCTGTTCAGCATAAGCTGGTGCTTGAGCCAAGCGATTAGTATGATAGGCTCCTTCTGTTTGACCATTTTGTAAATACAGCAAACAATCTAGATTTTTCACTGTCTCTTTCTTGCAGTAAGCCACAAAATCAGGATACCAAAAAGAACCGCAGATAGAGAAAACACAGGAAACCTTGTCAAAGCTGAAAAGACTGTAAACTGCCGCCAAACCACCTAGTGAGTAACCTCCATAAGCAAGGCGAGTTTCGTCCAGACGATAAAGCGACTGCAACTTGTCTAAAAGACCTCCAAACAAATGATCATGATAGACCTTGGCCTGACCTCCAAAATCTGGAGCCCCATCTCTCAGAGCAGATGCCTTCCAGGGAGTGTAATCGTCTAAGCGATTTTTAGAGGTCAAGCCCACTAAAATCACAGATTCGGAAAGGGAAGATAGGAAATCCAAGTTTCCATCATTCAATAAAATAGCCGGATAGGTTTGATTGGGGTCGTAGTTAGAAGGAAGGCTGATTTTGACTTGAATTCCTTCCCAATCAAACTTATTATTTATTGATAAAGTCATTGATTTTCTCAAGGGAATCAATCACTGCTGGACCATAGTCCATCAATTCATCGTAAGAGATGGTCATGATTTTTTGATTCTTAATAGCAGGAACGCTTTCCAAAACAGCATTTGCCTTCATCAACTCTACTGCTTTTTCATCCAATTTTTTATTGCGGTCGCTGGTTACATAGATAATCAATTCAGGATCCATTGACACGAGGTTTTCCAAGGTCAAACCTGATGTCCCCGTAGCAACGTTTGTATAACCAAGTTGGTTCAGCAAACTTTCTTGCAAAGCAGACTTGTAGGCACCGAAGGTTTCATCATTATACGCAACCATAATCAAAGCCTTTTTCTTTTCACCTTGACTTGCTGGATTTGCTTTCTTAACAGCATCAATTTTAGTTTGTAATTGGGCTGCGTATTCATTAGCCTTGTCCTGAACATTAAAAATTATTCCAAGATTTTTGACATCTTCTACGATATTCCCCAAATCTTGCTGAATCGTTGAGAGAGAAGCTTTTTGCGTATAGACTGGGATTTTGTTTTCATTCCAAGCGCTAACTGTTCCCAAGGATTTTTCAGAAAACATCATGTTTCGACCCATCACAGCGTCTGGCTCATAAGAAAGGACTGTCTCTTGTGAGACTGTTTTTTTATCCCCAATTTGAGGAATCGTCGCAATCGCGTCCTTGTATTTGTCCGTCACAGCATTGTCTGGATTGAGCATGCCAGCAATTTTATCTTTCAAACCTAGTTCCAATAAGATTTCAGTGGTTGAAAGATTGTTTGTAATAACTTTTTCAGGTACCTTGTCAAAAACTTGTTCGACTTCATTTCCTTTAGCATCATAGGTTTTAACCGTTAGTGGATAAGTCGTCTCTGCGCTTGCCTTTTGACTTGTTTCGGCGCTAGACTGCGTGGAAGCTTTTTCTGTAGTATTACCACACGCTGCCATGGTTAAGGTAGCTACTGTTACCAGTAAAATACTTAGTGTTTTTTTCATCTTGTTTTCCTTTTCATTCTTATAAATAGTGAATCATAGCTTGCTGATCATCGGTCCAAGTCACCTGACTTTGAACTCCGTATACAGTTTGCAATGACTCAGGGGTGATGGTCTCCTTTGGAGTCCCTTGGTAAAGGATTTCTCCCTCTTTCATCAGATAGAGATAATCCGAATAGCGACAAGCAAGTTGAATATCATGCAGGACAGCTAGAACATTGATATTGAGATTTTTCACAATGGCTAACAAGTCTAGCTGGTACTTGATATCCAGATGATTGGTTGGTTCGTCTAGGAGTAAGAGAGTCGGTTCTTGCGCCAAGGCGCGGGCTAACAAAACTCGCTGTTTCTCTCCCCCTGACAGAGACGAATAGAGACGAGTTTTCTTCTCGAGCATATCCACCTTAACGAGGGCATCTTGAACGAGGGCATAATCTCTTTCCTTTTCCTTCTGTAAAAAAGAGAGATGGGGCGTTCTTCCCAGCAAGACGATTTCCTCAACTGTACAATCAAACTGCAATTGATTAAACTGGGTGACAACTGCCATTTGCTTGGCTGTTTCTTTGAGCGTCCATTGTTCCAGAGGCTTGCCATCTAGGCTTATCAAGCCTTTGTCTGCCTTTTCCTGACGATAGAGGAGTTTAAGTAGGCTGGTTTTTCCACTTCCATTTGGTCCTAGTATCGTATGAAATTGATGCCCCTCAACCTTAAGAGAAACTCCTTTGAGGATTTTTTTCTCTCCTAGTCCAAAGTGGATATCCTGACAAATCAAGTCCATATCAGACCCTCACCTCCCTTCTCCTACCTCCAACAATGTAGATAAAGAAGGGAGCACCTACTAAGGCTGTGAAAATACCAATAGGCAACTCAGCATTTGGAATAGTGACACGAGAGAGTACATCTGCCCAGATGACAAAGAGGGCACCTAGCAAGGTTGCAACAGGAAAAAGCCTCTTGTAATTCGTTCCTACTAACCCTCGAGCTAAGTGAGGAGTAATCAGACCGACAAATCCAATAATCCCACAGGTTGCCACCAAGACTGCTGTCAGCACAGCTACCATGGTCACATAAAGATACCAATAAAAGCGTAAGGGAATCCCCAAAGTTAAAGCAGCCTCATCTCCCATCATCATCGCATTAAAAACACGATACTGAGTAGAGAAAAATAGAAAGACCATTCCTACTACTATAGTTGGCAGGACCAAGTCTGCCCAGGAAGTCCCAGCGAGCGAACCCATGGTCCAAAACTTAATGGTCATCACACTGTCCGCATTAGCCCCGACTGAGATAATAAAGTTTGAAAAAGCCAGAAAGAGAGCGTTGACCACCGTTCCTGATAAGATCAGACTAGATGTTGTCATCCTGCCCTGCATAGAGGCAATGATGAGTACAGCAATTGTTGCCAAAATAGCTCCAAGAAAAGCTCCAAGGCTAATCATCACTTTTAAACCAAGAATGATGCTCAAGGTTGCTCCTAGAGTTGCACCCGCAGATATTCCTAAGACATAAGGCTCTGCGATGGGATTGTTCACTGTAGACTGCATCACGCTACCACACATAGAAAGGCCTGCTCCTACTATCAGACCTAACAATACTCGAGGGAATCTCATGTTCCATACAATGGCAAGAGTAGACTTGGAAACCTCTCCTATCTCAAGAGGAAATCCCAACCTGCTCAAAACAATCCGATAGGTATCTCCTAGATTAATCGCAACAGATCCCATTGAAACTGCTAGAAAGAGAGAAATCCCTAAAATACCTAGCAAAATAACTAAAAGTAACACAAATTGCTGGTCTTGTCGGCTTCCAGAAAATTTGGAAAGCATGCAAACCTCCTTTGATAGAATCTTAAAAATTTAGAAAATTCTCATGAAAAAGTATACCATATTTTCAACTGTGTAACAAGCTATAGAAAAAATACAATTAAAATCAGAAAAATTATGGTTGATTTTTCCATACAGTGCCAGGAAGCATAAGCAAAGATAATGCTTAAGCATAGCAAGGTAAGATGACAACATAAAAAGCCCTCTGAAGTCAGAGAGCTGATTTGAGCTCGGACTAAAATCCTAGTGAAACAAAAAAATCTACACGATCAGAAAAGTCTCTATCGTGCCATTTTCATACATGATGTATAGTCCAAGTACAATGAATACTAAGGGCACAATGATTCGCTCGTATTTTTCAATTGTCTCGAATATTAACGGAATAGAGGATAACACCCGACTAATCTCGCATAAGATAATTATGCCGATTACAAACACAAGCAAGGCCACGAGGGTCTGTGACCAATCTAACGAAGCAAAATAAGGTATATAGATACCTAAATTATCTCCGCCAGACGCAATTGTTAGCAATGTAACTGTCCAAAACAGTTGATTTGCCTTGCTTTGTTCTAATCTTTCAATAATTTCTTCCTCTTCTTCCTCTTCCTCCTCACCTTCTCCAACAATTGCAAAGCGAATCCCTAAATAGATAGGGATTAAACCAAGCAATCCAACCATCCATTCTTCAGGCACGAAATTAACGACATAAGCAGCAACTAAACTCGCCCCTACAAGTAAGCCTGTGCCTAGATATTGCCCCGCATAAATATGCCATTTTTGTTTATTCTGTGATAGCTGTGCAAATAAAATAAATAAAATAATTAAATAATCGATACTGGTGGAAATATAAACACCAATAGCAGATATGATTGTCTGTCCCATAAAAACCTCCTGTATTAGTCAGTAATAAATCAGCAGATTTTAGGAGAGCACAGACACATTAATTTAGCTATCGCTAGTGGGTAATGTCGAACATAGGAAAGCATTTTACTCCTCCTCAAAACGTAGTTACAAAGTAATTTCTAACTGGAATTCGGTGACTACTTCCATGTAAAGTATAACATACTATACTTTACTTCGTAAAGTGTGGGCTCTCCGAAGGGGCTTGCAGACTGCTACTAGGCTTTTCAAGCCGAGTAGCTGCGCACCCTTATGGTGTAATTAGCTGATACCATTTGAGGTTTTTGTAGTCTCCAAAATTGTGACCGATAAAACCTCAATAAAAAAGCCCTCTGAAGTCAGAGAGCTGATTTGAGTTCAGGCTAAAATCCTAGTGAAAAAGATGGTACTCCTTGTGTTCATCGAACACGGTGTCGTTTCCCTATTTTCATACGGATTTCTTACACCCTTAGCATCATGATTCTTGCTGGATAAAACGTTTATAGACTAGACGGCGAGGAGAAGAATGTACGAAACTTTCAGTGAAACAAAAAAATCTCCCCGAAGGGAGATCATTCTGGTTTATTTTACCTTACAGTGCTAGGAACCGTAACCAAAGATTATACTTGAGCATATCAAGGTAAGGTGACAAAAGTAAAAAAGCTACCCAATTTAGAGTAGCTTCATTATCAAGATATGCTCAATTGAACACGGCCTAAGCACTTGGCAAAAAAGATAAAATTTCCTAGAAACTGAAGTTTCTTCGTCAATTTTCCTATTTTTGCTTTGTGCTTTTGACGGCCTTTGTATCTTGAATTAGCGACGAAGTCCTAGAGAGTTGATCAACTCACGGTAACGGTTAACGTCGTTTTTACGCAAGTATGCAAGCAAGTTACGACGGCGACCGATTTTTTTCATCAATCCACGGTAAGTAGCGTGGTCTTTTTTGTGTTGTTTGATGTGTTCGTTAAGGTGGTTGATTTCCCAAGTAAGGACAGCAACTTGAACCTCTACTGAACCTGTATCACCTTCGTGACGTGCATATTGTGCGATGATTTCATTTTTTTTCTCTTTTGAGATTGCCATGATGTTTCTCCTTTTTATTTGGCTTCATCCGAGTGACAGGTTGGCATGCCTGTAACCAAGAAGAAGTTATTTGTCTTTACGACAATCCCTATTCTACCAATAACTAACTTCTTTGTCAACAGATTTACTTTCTTGTTTTAAACATGCTATAATAATTATAGCAAGAGATCTAAGTTATCTGTTTTTAAACGAGGTAATTGTCATGCCTAGATTCTATTCCCATCTCCCCTACTATCTGGTCATATTTTTCTTTTATTGGCCACTTTATCAGTTGTTATCACTAATTATTTCTGACCCCCTTTTGCTCAAGAGTCTCTACGTAAATAATATTCTCTTCTTTACACCTCTGGTAATCTTGATTGTATCGTTACTCTATAGCTACCGTTTCCGTTTCTCACTTTGGTGGTTAATTGGTAACGGACTGCTCTTTTGCTTTACTATCATAACTTTTGGTGAGTTTATACTAATTTACTTGCTAATCTATGAAACCTTGGCTCTGGTGGGCATGGCTTCCGGTATTGGCATCAAGCATATTCTACAAAAATGAAAAACAAAAAACTTTCACAAAATCCTTGAAAAATCTCACAATCATGCTATAATAATCCATAGAGACAAGTCACTTAGTTCCTTTCTACTAGAGAGTGCGTGGTTGCTGGAAACGCATAGGAAGCCTAAACTGATACTACTCTTGAGTTTTTATGAAAACATAAAACGGTGGCCACGTTAGAGCCAATCAGAGGTGTCCCTCTTTTTTGAGGAACATAAATGAAGGTGGAACCACGTTGCGACGTCCTTTCGAGGATGTCGCTTTTTGTTTTTCTAGCTTTCACAATCCTCTGTCCCTGTTTTTAGAATAGGGTTAACACATTCGTCAATAATATAAGTAAGGAGAACATCATGATTAACATTACTTTCCCAGATGGCGCTGTTCGTGAATTCGAATCTGGCGTTACAACTTTTGAAATTGCCCAATCTATCAGCAATTCCCTAGCTAAAAAAGCCTTGGCTGGTAAATTCAACGGCAAACTCATCGACACTACTCGTGCCATCACTGAAGATGGAAACATCGAAATTGTGACACCTGATCACGAAGATGCCCTTCCAATCTTGCGTCACTCAGCTGCTCACTTGTTTGCCCAAGCCGCTCGTCGCCTTTTCCCAGACATTCACTTGGGAGTTGGTCCAGCCATCGAAGACGGCTTCTACTACGATACTGACAACACTGCTGGTCAAATTTCTAACGAAGACCTTCCTCGTATCGAAGAAGAAATGCAAAAAATCGTCAAAGAAAACTTCCCATCAATTCGTGAAGAAGTGACTAAAAACGAGGCACGTGAAATCTTCAAGAACGACCCTTACAAATTAGAATTGATTGAAGAACACTCTGAAGACGAAGGTGGTTTGACTATCTATCGTCAAGGTGAGTATGTAGACCTCTGCCGTGGCCCTCACGTCCCATCAACAGGCCGTATCCAAATCTTCCACCTTCTCCATGTAGCAGGTGCTTACTGGCGTGGAAATAGCGACAACGCTATGATGCAACGTATCTATGGTACAGCTTGGTTTGACAAGAAAGACTTGAAAAACTACCTTCAAATGCGTAAAGAAGCTAAGGAACGTGACCACCGTAAACTTGGTAAAGAGCTTGATCTCTTCATGATTTCTCAAGAGGTTGGTCAAGGTTTGCCATTCTGGTTGCCAAATGGTGCGACTATTCGTCGTGAATTGGAACGCTACATCGTAGACAAAGAGCTAGCTTCAGGCTACCAACACGTCTACACTCCACCACTTGCTTCTGTTGAACTTTACAAGACTTCTGGTCACTGGGATCATTACCAAGAAGACATGTTCCCAACTATGGACATGGGGGACGGGGAAGAATTTGTCCTTCGTCCAATGAACTGCCCGCACCACATCCAAGTCTTCAAACACCATGTTCACTCTTACCGTGAGTTGCCAATCCGTATCGCTGAAATCGGTATGATGCACCGCTACGAAAAATCTGGTGCCCTCACTGGTCTTCAACGTGTACGTGAAATGTCTCTTAACGACGGTCACCTCTTTGTAACTCCAGAACAAATCCAAGAAGAATTCCAACGTGCTCTTCAGTTGATTATCGATGTTTATGAAGACTTCAACTTGAATGAATACCGCTTCCGCCTCTCTCTTCGTGACCCTCAAGATACTCACAAGTACTTTGACAACGATGAGATGTGGGAAAATGCCCAAACCATGCTTCGCGCAGCCCTTGATGAAATGGGTGTGGACTACTTTGAAGCCGAAGGTGAAGCAGCCTTCTACGGACCAAAATTGGATATTCAAGTTAAGACTGCCCTTGGTAAAGAAGAAACTCTTTCTACTATCCAGCTTGACTTCTTGCTTCCAGAACGCTTCGACCTTAAATACATCGGAGCTGATGGCGAAGAGCACCGTCCAGTTATGATCCACCGTGGAGTTATCTCAACTATGGAACGCTTCACAGCTATCTTGATTGAGAACTACAAGGGTGCCTTCCCAACATGGCTTGCACCACACCAAGTAACCCTCATCCCAGTTTCTAACGAAAAACACGTGGACTACGCTTGGGAAGTGGCGAAGAAACTCCGTGACCGCGGTGTCCGTGCAGACGTAGATGAGCGCAATGAAAAAATGCAGTTCAAGATCCGTGCATCACAAACAAGTAAGATTCCTTACCAATTGATTGTTGGGGACAAGGAAATGGAAGACGGGACTGTCAACGTTCGCCGCTATGGCCAAAAAGAAACACAAACTGTCTCAGTCGATGACTTTGTTCAAGCTATCCTAGCTGATATCGCCAACAAATCACGCGTTGAGAAATAAGAGATAAAACCTGGGATAAAATCCTAGCTACCTAAAAAGCAACAACTATTTCAGCTGTTGCTTTTTATATTTTATTTAATCTTAGCTAGTAGTGATTGGTAAAACAACAACAAATGATATCCTCCCAAGATTTGCTTTCATGAGTTGGATAAGGTCAATATCCTCAATCCTTGTCTGCTTCATTTTCTTTTACGAGATCTTTTTGTGAATCCTTTTCAGAGAGTTTTTGATCGATATACTTGTTAATGGTTTCATAAAATTCCTTGGTCGTATTACTGTCTAATTTTGTCGAATTATGAACTTGATTGACTTTCAATTGAACAGATTGAATACCGTAAGAGGCTTGTTTTTGGTGGAGCGTTTCTAATTCTTCTTCTGAAATCGGATCTCCAACAACCGTCAAGACCAATTCATTGTTCCTTGACTTGTAGACTTGATTAATGACCGTATGATTGGCGAACTCTTTTCCTACAAACTGTTTGATTCCTTCTTTTCGCGCTTGATCTATCGTCAGAGTGACTGCTGAATAACTAGCTGGAAGAATCAATAATACAATCAAGGAGATCAAGCCAATTCTCATTTTAATATTTAGCTCTTTAAATGAACTTAAGGGAGATTTTCTCATCAAAATTCTTGTTCCAATAATGTTGGCTAGCATGATAAAGACACAGTTGATCAAGAAAAGATAGAGAGCCCCAAATAAAAATCGTACATTTCCGTTAGCTAAACCATATCCTGCAGTACAGATAGGTGGCATCAGAGCTGTTGCAATGGCTACTCCTGGCACGATATTGTTTGCTTCTTTTTTCCTTGACCCAATTACACCTGCTATCCCACCAGCAATAGCAATGAGAACATCCCAAATGGTTGGAGAGGTTCGTGCAATCAACTCGCTACTTGCATAAGATAAGGGGGAAATCCAGAAATACAAAGTCGAGACAAGCAAACTGACCAATATTTGAGTAAATAAAACCTCTAAAGATTGCTTGATTAAACGCGTATCAAAAATAGCTAAACCAAATCCGAGTCCAACAATCGATGTCATAAGAGGGGAAATCAGCATGGCTCCAATAATGACAGCTGTTGAATTCATATTTAAACCTATAGAGGCAATAAAAATCGCACACATCAAAATCACTGTATCTCTTAATCGAACATGAAGATCATCATATAATTTCTCACGGTATTCCCGTGTTGAATAATTGGCAGTCATTTGTCCTCTCCTCTTTCCTTATTTAAATCGGTATAATAATTAATAATAACAGCTGATAAACAGCCAAAAAATATGAGCCCATAAATCGTCAAGAAGACACTGGTAATCCTTCCAATCAAGGTCACAGCTAGGAGATCCCCGTAGCCGACAGTCGTCGAAGTCACAAAAGCATACCAAAGACCGTCTCCGTAATTTGTGATAGCAGGTTCAACTAGGAAAAGCACGCCTCCTGACCCAAAAACAAAGGTCACAAAACTCAGAGCAAACCGAGTAAAACCCGTAACCTGTATAATATGCCATAACATTTTTAAACGTCTCATTTGTTCTCCTTATTCATACTAGCTCCTGACCGAGCCGTTTTTTCCAATAATCAAAGTGAAGATAGGACATGATCTCCATCAGAGAAAGATAGACAAACTGATAGATCTGATTTAAGCTGATTATCAACTGATATTGTTTGAAAAATGACTGGAAGAAAGACCAGATATGACTGTCTTGAATCAGTCCCTTCTTAACATCAGACAGGATATTAGCTAAAGCTCCCAAGGACTGAAACGGTAAATCCTTGACATTTATATAGATCCGGTCCACCACATCATTCAGACTGGTATCTTGGATGGCATGAAATTCTCCAAAGAGAACTCCTGCCGCTCCAAGAGTAGAAACAAATTCCACCAAATAATTTCTGAGGAAATTTTCTCAACCTTTTCCCATAATGTGTTTAGTGCCATCCATAACGATCCCAACCAGAAAAAGGAAAGAAAACAAGCAAAGAAATTTTGCCGTAAATCCCAAAAAGCTTCAAGACTTGGTGTTGTTGGTTTTTCTAACTCTAAAATCAAGATGGTCATAATAATTGCTAGAACAGCATCTGTCAATACAATTAATCTGTCTTTCTTCATCGGATTGCATCCCCTTTCTTTTTTGTAACATTCTATCTTATCGCATAATATTGGATATTCTTTCATAATCCGACTACAAACAAAAATAAACCAAAAAGTCTGTCCCTATTATGCTATATTTAACTCTAGAAGTATTCATCCATCTAATTAATAAGTATATCATATTTCACAATAAATGAATACTATCAAAGATTCATCCCCTTTCACTTCATCATTTAGTGTTGCTTAGATTTATCAAAAACAACCAAATTTGTATTAATTTCAAGTATCACCTAGTTACAAAAATTTGGGGTGAACAGAAAAAGCATCCCGTATTTTTGATACGAAATGCTTTCAATAAGTTTAAATAAGTTTTAACGTTTACTAAATTGTGATGCTTTACGAGCTTTTTTCAAGCCTGGTTTGGAAAGTATGAATTTCAGTTGGACTAAAAACAGCGTAATATCAAGACTTTTCTCCGCTTTTATAAAAGCGTTTTTCCAATCAAATTCAACTAATTTTATCTAAATGGTGTGGATTTTACCCCCAAAATTACAGAGAATGGAGCTGATAAACACTAAACGTTCACACCATTAGTTAAATGATTTTTTTCATCATTTTTCTTAGATGATAGAACTTCTAATTTATTTCTTATTCAAGCAAAAACAACCTGCTATAAGTAAGAAAGAGGAAGATACAAGAAAAACACGGCGTAAAAACCGATTCAGTTCATTGTCCTCAATCCTTGTCTGCTTCATTTTCTTTTACGAGATCGTTTTGTGAATCTTTTTCAGAGAGTTTTTGATCAATATACTTGTCAATGTTTTCATAAAATTCCTTGGTCGCTTCACTATCTAATGTTGGCGAGTTCTGAACTTGATTCACTTTCAATTGAACAGATTGAATACCGTAAGAGGCTTGTTTTTGGTGGAGTGTTTCTAATTCTTCTTCTGAAATCGGATCTCCAACAACCGTCAAGACTAATTCATTGCTACTTGACTTGTAGACTTGATTAATGACCGTATGATTGGCGAACTCATTTTCTACAAACTGTTTGATCCCTTCTTTTCGCGCTTGATCCATCGTCAGAGTGACTGCTGAATAGCTGGCTGGAAGGACCAATAATACAATCAAGGATATCAACCCAATTTTCATTTTAATGTTTAGCTCATTAAATGAACTTAAGGGAGATTTTCTCATAAAAATTCTTGTTCCAACAATGTTGATTAGCATGATAAAGACACAGTTGATCAAGAAAAGATAAAGAGCCCCAAATAAAAATCGTACATTTCCATTAGCTAAACCATATCCTGCAGTGCAGATAGGTGGCATCAGAGCTGTTGCAATGGCTACTCCTGGTACGATATTGTTTGCTTCTTTTTTCCTTGAACCAATGAAACCTGCTATCCCACCCGCGATAGCAATGAGAACATCCCAAATGGTTGGAGAGGTTCGTGCAATCAACTCGCTACTTGCATAAGATAAGGGAGAAATCCAGAAATACAAAGTCGAGACAAGCAAACTGACCAATATTTGAGTAAATAAAACCTCTAAAGATTGCTTGATTAAACGCGTATCAAAAATAGCTAAACCAAATCCGAGTCCAACAATCGATGTCATAAGAGGGGAAATCAGCATGGCTCCAATAATGACAGCTGTTGAATTCATATTTAAACCTATAGAGGCAATAAAAATCGCACACATCAAAATCACTGTATCTCTTAATCGAACATGAAGATCATCATATAATTTCTCACGATATTCACGTGTTGAATAATTTCCAGTCATTGGTTACTCCTTTTATTTCATATACTCTTGTTTCTGCTTAGATGGTGGCAGAGAGACTTCTTTTCAATTTTACATATTTTAATTCTCACCTGTCATTCTTTTGAAAATAATCCTTTAAATATCCATCAGTCCATCCTTGATATTATATCAAAAATTTTACAACCTTTCTCTGAAGAAATCTATCAATTGAACAGATAGAGGAAGCAAGAAATTTTTGTTTCCTTATCCGAAGAGGGAAAAACGGTATCAGAAGAACCTTGATACTATGCGTTTTATTCTTTATAATTTAGCTATTTCAAAATTACAAGTTCTCCATTCTTAATTTCCCAAACTTGGTCAAACTTACTTAATAATTCGTTTTGGCGATGTAAAGTAACAATGACGGCACTTGGTAGTTCCAGAACTCTTTCCAATTCCATTTTAAACTGATTAGTATCCAAGGCAGAGAAAGGTTCGTCTAGGATAAGCAATGGATTTTTACGATTTTTCTCACGATTTAAATACATTCGTTGTTGCTGACCACCTGACAGGGATTGTGGTGGAATTTTTTCAAAATCTTCTTCTCTGAATTTTTCATTGAAACTATTGAATAGTGTTACATTATTTTCATAACTCGAAATAAATGTATGTTCTTGTTGCAGAATCATACCGAATCTTCCCCAAAGATGGTCCAAAACAAGCCCATCTAGCACAATTTGTCCTTCAAAATCTTCATCTGTTCCATTTAAAATGTTGAGAAGACTACTTTTTCCAGAACCATTCTTACCAATAAGCGCAATTTTATCCCCTTTTTGAATCGTAGCGGAAGTAATTATCAATTTTGATTCTCCCAGTTGTTTGGAAATGTTTTTCAAAGTAATCGTATCAAAAGAATGTTGAGGTGCTTGAACTGAAACGGGTCTCCCAACAATGTTTTGAAAACTCTTGATTACAGGCTTTACGGACTCTAACATTTGTAAATCATAAAGGATTTCCTGTATTGGTTCAGAAAAAGCATTAATATATCCGAAACTCGCCACCACCTCAGGAATACCGAGTTGCTGGTGAGATAGAGAGTAGGCTAAATAAATAAACAGAACAAGACTAATGAATTCAAAAGAAACACCTGTCAATAAGATGCCTGTAATTTTTGTCAAACCATACTTAAAATACTTATCCTGCAAATTCTTTAGAGAACTCTTTTGTTGATTCAAAAAATGCGACATAGTTAGTTTATTTACCAAATGATGTCCCATGAGCAAATCCTCCAAAGTTCGATAGTAATCTCCTTGTTTTTTCAAGTAAACCTGTCTACGATTAGCGGTCAACTTCCCAACGATTTTAGGAATTTGAATACTAATTCCAGTGGAAAAGATTAAAATCAGTGATACAATAGGATTAATTGTTCTGCTAATAATGAAAGCGTAAATGATGATACGTAAAATTTGTTTGATAAAACTCATCAATGGAGGAAGGTAATCCTTTTCCAACGAATCTAGGTCATTAGATTGATAGGAAATATACTCTGCTACTGTTTTCTGCTTGAAATCGTGGTGACTGAGTCCCAGAAGTGAACGAAACCACTCATTTTTCAAAGTAGTCGAAAAGATAATCCCCTGCTTCCAATCAAGTATCATTTGGATATAGTTACAACTCAAATAGCCTGCCACTGACATAGAGTAACCATATAGAGCTACTTGATAATCCCCTTTGATTAATGCCTGCGTGAAATACGGTAACAAAGCAGTGCAGATATTCGATATTGCACCAAAAAGAAAATTAAAGAAGAGATACCATCTAATAGTTTTAAGATATGGTAGCATATACGATACTCCTTACTAATACTTTTTTTACATATCGAAGAACAATCTCTACTATTCCCTGTTTCAGATAGTGCGATACCAGGACATTGAGTGCAATAATTGGCAATCACACAAGTTCTGCAGTTTTTACTATCATTCCAAGTATAATTTGCTATTTTGTAAAATATAGGTCTATCCCATGTTTCTTTGATAGATGTAAAATGAATATTTCCAATACTTCTATTGAAAGTAAGCTTTTTCAGTTTTTCTAACGATTTAGGCTATTTCGTGACACACCCACAATCCGTGAAAATTCTGGTTATATCAGATTATGTGATTTTCGTAAGAATTTTATATTGTCTCCAATCATGGTAGTCTCCTTTTACTTGATAAAACTATTATAACATTTAGAAATTAAAAACTGGTTCAAAATCAATAGGATGTGTGTATTCGATACATTCAATAAATTCTTGGAAACAGTTCTACACCAGTTACACAAATCTATATACACCTATCTCATTCAAAATAAAAAGAAAGCTGCAGTTCTTTTAATCCTGTATCAACGATTCATTCTGAAATCGAATAGGAGACATTTCCCAAGTCTACAATTCACTTCATCTCAAATTAATTTTTGTAATTAACCCTTAGTTTATAGATTTTATACTCAACAAAAGTATAAAGCATACAAAACTTCACTTTGAACCAGTATTTATACTATATTCCGTATTAAAAATTCTATTATTGGTTTTGTAAAAAACAGTCTTCAAATATCCTGAAATATAGCAAAAAGAGATTGGGTAAAAACTCATTGTCTCTTCTCACTCAAGGACTAAGTTTACTTGAGCAAACTGAATCCGCACTATCGTTCCTTTTCCAACCTCAGACTCGATACGAATCTGGTGCCCCAGTTCTTCAGAAATTTTCTTAGATAGATAGAGGCCAAGTCCAGATGACTGCTGAGTTAGGCGTCCATTATATCCTGAGAAGCCACGTTCAAAGACTCGGAGGACATCACTGTTTTTTATCCCGATTCCCGTATCCTTGATACAAAGCTCTTGCCCCTCCATATAAATCTCCAGACCACCTTCCTTGGTGTACTTTAGACTGTTTGAGATGATTTGCTCAATAACCACTAGTAGCCACTTCTTATCCGTCACAATTTCTTTATCAAGGTCATGTAGACTGACATTTAAGCCTTTTTGAATAAAGAAAAGAGCGTATTTACGAATTATCTCCTTAACCAAGTCCTCGATTTGAACCTGCTTTAAGACCAAATCATCATGGAAACTTTCTAAACGCAGGTACTGTAAAACTAGATTGGTATAGGAATCAATCTTGAAAATTTCCTGTTCTAATTGCTGCTTCAGTTGGCGGTCAGCTACTTCTGCAACTAAGAGTTGACTGGCTGCAATGGGGGTCTTTATCTGATGGACCCACAAGGTGTAGTAATCCAGCAAATCCGTCAGTTTTCTTTCTGAATCTGACCTCTGCTGATAAAGTTCCATCTCACGCGCTTCTAATTTTTCTGCTAAAGCCCTTTCCAAAGGAGACTTGGCTTCCCTCTCCCCATAGAGAAGTTCCTGGCGATAGACCTGCATTTCAACCAATATGTCCCAAGCGAAAAATAAGATGGTTACAAAGCAACACAAGAGAAAAAAATAGAGAAAGTAAATTCCTAAACTGGCAAATAAAAACTGAAAGAGTAAGACCAGAAACGTCAAAGAAATCAGATAGACAAACAGACGACTACGGGAACGCAGATAGGCTAAAAAAAATTGTTTCCAATCAAGCATGCTTCAGTCCGTACCCTATCCCTTTCTTGGTCTCGATAAATCCTACCAAGCCCTGCTCTTCCAACTTTTTACGCAATCGAGCCACATTAACAGAGAGCGTATTATCATCAATAAAAAAGTCACTGTTCCAAAGTTCCCGCATGAGGTCGTCACGCGCTACAATATTTCCTGCGTGTTCAAACAAAACTCGTAAAATCTGGAATTCGTTCTTGGTCAAATTCAAGACTTGCCCTTGATAATGTAAATCCATTGATTTGGTATTGAGGATAACACCAGCATATTCCAGTAAACTCTCGTCACGCCCAAACTCATAGGAACGACGCAACAAGCCCTGAACCTTGGCTAAAAGAACCTGCTGGTCAAAAGGCTTGGTCACAAAGTCATCCGCGCCCATATTGATTGCCATGACAATATCCATAGCCTGGTCTCTCGAAGACAGAAACATGATGGGAACCTTGGAAATCTTGCGAATCTCCTGACACCAGTGATAGCCATTAAACAAAGGCAGCCCAATATCCATGAGGACCAGATGAGGCTCCGACTGGACAAAAAGACTCAAAACTTCCATAAAGTCTTCTACCAGAACCACTTCAAATCCCCATTCAGAGAGCATTTTCCCGACCTGTTGACGAATGACCTGATCATCTTCTACTAATAAAATCTTGTGCATGCGCTCCTCCTTTTCTATTATTATAACAGATTTTTCCATGCTAGAAGGTCTAAAACTGAATTTGAAAAAGCTTGTTTTTAGCCAACAAAGCAAGACAATCCTACTAGCTAATTTGAGGGAAATTTGATAAGATAAATAAAAAAGAAAGGAGCTCTTATGGCCAATATTTTTGACTATCTGAAAGATGTCGCACACGATTCCTTTTACGACCTTCCTTTAAATGAATTAGACATTCTAACCTTAACAGAAACCACCTACCTCTCCTTTGATAATCTGGTCTCCACAACTCCTATGCGACTTTTAGACCTGGCACCTCAGGTTCCAAGAGAATCTAACATGTTGACCAGCAAAAATCGCCTCCAGCTATTAGATGAACTAGCTCAACACAAACGCTTCAAAAATTGCAAACTCTCCCATTTTATTAATGACATCGACCCTGAGCTGCAAAAACAATTTGCGGCTATGACCTACCGCCTCAATCTCGATACCTATCTGATTGTCTTTCGTGGGACTGATGACAGTATCATTGGCTGGAAGGAAGATTTCCACCTGACCTATATGAAGGAAATTCCTGCTCAAAAGCACGCCCTCCGATATTTAAAGAACTTTTTTGCCCAACATCCTAAGCAAAAGGTCATTCTAGCTGGGCATTCCAAGGGAGGCAATCTAGCCATCTATGCTGCTAGTCAAATTGAGCAAAGCTTGCAAAATCAGATCACAGCAGTTTATACCTTTGATGCGCCTGGTCTCCACACAGAATTGACACAAACCGAGGGCTATCAAAGGATAATGGATAAAACCAAGGTCTTCATTCCACAAGGTTCCATCATCGGTATGATGTTGGAAATTCCGGCCCACCAAATCATCGTGCACAGTACTGCCTTAGCTGGTATCGCCCAGCACGATACCTTTAGTTGGCAGATTGAGGACAAGCACTTCGTCCAACTGGATAAAACCAACAGTGATAGCCAACAAGTTGACACAACCTTCAAAGAATGGGTAGCGACAGTCCCTGACGAAGAACTCCAGCTCTACTTCGATCTCTTCTTTGGCACCATTCTTGATGCTGGTATCACTTCTATCAATGACTTGTCTTCCTTAAAGGTGCTTGAACACATTCATCATCTCTTTGTCCAAGCTCAATCCCTCACTCCAGAAGAAAGGGAAACCATGGGACGCCTCACTCAATTATTGATTGATACCCGTTACCAAGCTTGGAAGAATAGATAGTAGCTTTCAAAAATCAAATGTATATAAAACAAAAGACCTAGAATACATACTTTCATGTGTATTCTAAGTCTTTTTAAATAAAATCTAACTACCAAATAACCCCTTTATAGGCTACCAAAATGATAATTAACAGCGGGACATAAAAGGCAAGGAAGAGCCATTTCATTTTGACACAGAGCGCTACGTACTCCCGAATAAAAGCAGATGGTATATAGTAGCCTGCCGTCCTACATCCGAGGCCATCTCCCTTCATTTTTAACTTACGAGCATAAGTACTAGTTCTAAAGACATGATAATCATTTGTTACAAAGAGAAATTGAGGTTTGGCTACCAGTTTCTCACCAAGTTCCTTAGAAAAGAGAAGGTTCTCGTAGGTAGTCCTTGATTGATCTTCCAGAATAATCGCATCTTTGGGAACATCTGTCTCTTTAAGAAGATAGTTTGTAATGGCCTGCGCTTCAGAAATCTTCTCATCTCCTCCTTGTCCGCCACTGGCAATAATTTTTATGTTAGAATTTTTAGACTTGTGATAAGCTTCCACTGCCTTATCAATTCTCCTCTTCAGCAAAGGTGTTACCTTTTCTCCGTCTAACAAACCTGCACCATGAATGATAATAAAATCATAATGCTTCTTCTTAGGAATAAAGAGATACAAGATAGAGTACAGAATAAAAGCCACAAAAGCAAAACCAAAAATAAAGTAAGAATAAGCAATAAATGCAAATAAAATATTTAGAAAGTGATTGGTGTAAAATAATTCATGTCGTCCTCCCAATCGAAATGACATCAAAGCAAAAAATAGCAAAATGACTATTCCAAGGAGCATGGAGAGATAATTAGCCTTTGAACGTCCCTCTCGCTTCAACAAAATGACCCCATTATAGATTAGAAAGATGCCACTTAGAAAAAGCAAAAAAGGAAGTAAAATAAAGGGAAATATAAAAAAAGCGAAATGAATCTTCTCATACCCATTTTGATAAAAAAGGTAGCCTAGATAAAAATAACTGGAAATGAGGGATAATAAGAATAATACTGGATTCCACAAACTTCTATTATCCTTCCAAAATGACACTATAAAGGCTAATACAATTCCTATAACGAGATACATTTCTTCCTCCTTTAATAACTACATTTTATCATAATTATCTAAAGAGAAAAAGAGGGCATCTATCCCTCTTACTCCTTCATCTGACTTTCTGCATCGGCCACGACTTGTTCTAGGTTGGTCTGACCAAGTTCAGTCTCCATAGCCAGCTGAATTCTCTCCAATTTTTGATCCAAAACCTCATGAATATGAGCTCCGACTGGGCAATTTGGATTTGGATTGTCATGGAAACTAAAAAGTTGGCCTGTCTTACCAAGACACTCAACCGCCTGATAAACATCTAAAAGACTAATATCTTTGAGATCTTTGACAATCTCTGTCCCCCCTGTTCCACGCGCTACTGATATCAGCTCTGCCTTCTTCAACTGGGACAAGGTTTTTCTGATAATGACAGGGTTAACCCCAACACTAGCAGCCAGAAAATCACTGGTCACCTTGCTTTCCTTCCCCTTGAGGGCAATGATAATCAGCATATGAGTCGCAATGGTAAATCTACTTGGAATTTGCATACTCTTCTCCTTTTTACGAGGCTAACCTACCTCTACTCTTCTTTTTCTTTTATTATACCCTTTTTAGTTGTAATGTCAATCGTTACCACTTTTCAACCAAGCATCTAATTCCCTATCATAGCCCTCTTTCTGGGCCAATTCTCTCAGAAATTCCTGATGATGAGTATGGTGGATACCATTGACCAGACTTTCATAGTAAACCTCAAAATAGGGAAGCTTCAGATCTTTAGCCAGTTGCAATTCAGCTGCCACATCGTAGTCAACTCGTCGGAAGTCCATATCTACCAAGCCCTTGTCATCAAACTCTAAAATCATATACTGGGCCCGCAAGTCCTTCCGCAACTGGGCATCTAGAAAGAAAGGTTGCCCAATCGAACCTGGATTGACAATTAATTGTCCACCAGTCCCGTAACGAAGCAACTGCTGGTGAATATGACCATAAACAGCAATATCACAAGGCGGATTGGTCACCAAGCGGTCAAAATCCTCTTGCGCTCCAGTATGAATCAACTCTCGCCCCCAGTTCTTATCAGGCAGATGATGGCTAATTCCTACCGTCAAATCACCAAACTGACGATGAATCTGGAGGGGTTGATTGTGGAGCAGTTCAATTTCTTCTAGGGAAATTTCCTCTAAAACATACTGGCACTGGCGCAAGAGATAGCGTTGACTGGGACGAGTACTATCCAATTCCTTACGGACACCGTGCCACAGACTATCTTCCCAGTTTCCCAAAACTCTAGCCGTAATCGGTAGTTGAGCCAACAAGTCCAAAATCCTTCTACGCCCTGTCCCTGGCATGAGAATATCTCCCAGAAGCCAGTATTCATCCACTCCTAGCTGCCGAGCATCTGCCAAAACAGCCTCCAAGGCGGTGGTATTTCCATGAATATCTGAAAGAAGAGCTATTTTCGTCATATCCATCTCCTCGTTTTTTCTCTTGCAATAAGTATAACATAAAAAGTCACAGCTAGAGAAATCTAGCTTTTTTTGATATACTAGATATAGATATTAGACAAGAGGAAGCGAATGACCCCGAATAAAGAAGATTATCTAAAATGTATTTATGAAATCGGCATAGACCTGCATAAAATTACCAACAAGGAAATTGCTGCCCGCATGCAAGTCTCTCCCCCTGCCGTAACTGAAATGATTAAACGGATGAAGAGTGAAAATCTCATCCTCAAGGACAAGGAATGTGGCTATCTACTGACTGACCTCGGCCTCAAATTGGTCTCTGAGCTCTATCGTAAGCACCGCTTGATTGAAGTTTTTCTAGTCCATCATTTAGACTATACAAGTGACCAGATTCACGAGGAAGCTGAGGTCTTGGAACATACTGTCTCTGACCTGTTCGTGGAAAGACTAGATAAACTACTAGGATTCCCCAAGACCTGCCCTCACGGAGGAACTATTCCTGCTAAGGGAGAACTCTTGGTTGAAATCAATAACCTCCCACTAGCTGACATCAAGGAGGCTGGCGCCTACCGCCTGACTCGGGTGCACGATAGTTTTGACATTCTCAGTTATCTGGACAAGCACTCACTTCACATCGGTGATCCGCTCCAAGTCAAGCAGTTTGATGGCTTCAGCAATACCTTCACTATCCTTAGTAAAGACGAGGACTTACAAGTAAGTATGGACATTGCAAAACAACTCTATGTCGAGAAAATCAACTAATTTCTCAAGTCCCCTACCAACCCTGAAAGTTTGATTTTCAGGGTTTTATTTCTATCATTTGATTTTGCTTTCATTTAATTGTAGAATATTTGTAAAAAAAAGAAAGATAGTTTAACCTATGAAAAAATCACTAAAAATTTTTGCTACATCTAAATGGTTTGACCTCTTCGGGGTTGCTTTGGTCGTTGGGATTGCGATTGCATCTGGTTATCTCAACTCACGCCTCGATAAATTTGTAGACTGGGGACCATGGACAGCTCTTGTACCCTTTGGATTGATTTCCGTAACCAACGTTGGGATTTCCATGTTATCCACTCGTTTCACGGGGAAATTAAGCAAATGGGGAAATTACTTTGGTATTGTTAATACCATTTTGTCCGGTGCTATTGATTATATCCTTGGAAATAAGGCGGCCATCATTACCTATCCCGTCACCTTCCTCATTTATACCTTTGCTATTAAGAAATGGGAAGCTTCGCAAGAAGGCAGACCCAACCAAATGAGCCAAAAACAGGTAAAATTGGCTGCCATCATCATTTCAATCATCGCCTTTCTCTTTGCCTTTGTGACCAACTATATCGGCTATGGAGGAAAGATGAATCTCCTTGCCTACGTAACAACTATTGCCTTTGCACTGTCCCTCATTGCCAATGCTTTTAACGCATTGAAACTAACAACTCAGTGGGGCTTTTGGTTGATTTACAATTTCGTTCAGCTGACAAAAGCTGGTATTCAAGGAAATTTTGCCAATATCGGAAAATACATCTTTTATATCCTCAATGCAATCGGAGCTTTATTTGTCTGGAATGATGAAGAAATTAGATAATATCAGGAAACTCAAATAAAGAATACTAGCCAACTTAAGAGAATCTCCTTTCTGCTATTTTTTATCATTTTACTTGTAACTCCCATTCTTTTGGAGTAGAATGAAGTTAGATAAAAGAGGGAGGTCTTGTCATGAAAAAACTCTATAGAATTCATTTTATAGCAATTGCAATCATTGATTTACTACTATTTGCATTTTTTATCACTAGACCCGAGACAGCTTTAGAATGGCTCTTGCTCTCTGGTTTTATTTTCCTCCTTGCTCAAGGACTCCTGCTGTTTCGCTTGGTTGTCCAACTCAAACATCAATTCGCTGAGATTTATCCTCAAATCAGTAAAAAGATTCGCTTCTACTATTTAGGAGTTCTCTCCATTGATTTTCTATTTTTTGTCCTTTTAGCCTTCGTTAGTTCTCAGCGTTTATACTCTCTTATGCCAATCATCACTGCCTGCCATTCTACTTTATATTATATGACGGCCGACTACCTAAGAGACAACTATCCAGACTTTTACGACAAACATATCTCTTTATGGGAGTGTCTCTAAGGAAAAGGAGGGGTTAGCATGAAAAAAATCATCTTCATCAAAACCACTCAACTCCTTGTCATTGATGGAATTATGCTTGCATTTTTGACATTTAAAGAGGGACTTACTTGGGACTGGATTTTGATTTATAGCGGTTGGCTCATTTTCTTTCATCCTGTGCTATTGACCTATCTTTCAAACCAACTTTGTGACCACTTTAGTCACCTCTATTCCCAGATTAGACCGAGATTCTGGCGTTTTGCCTTACAGATTCTTCTATGGGATAGCCTGATGATTCTCTCCTTGATATGTTTGAGTGGTATGCCACTTTTCCTTCAGGGCACTCTCCTAATCCTAGGCCATCTCATCCCTTCCTATCGCACCTGCCAAAGCCTGAAAAGAGATTTTCCTAAGGCCTATCAGAAACAGATTTCATTTTGGAGTATTTTATGATAGATAAGAAAAACCAAGCCGGCTGGGCTTGGTCTTTCTTATCTATTTTTAGTATCTAGGATAATGGTAACTGGTCCGTCATTGACCAGCTCAACTTGCATATCAGCTCCAAAGATGCCTGTCTGAACGAGCACTTCTTGCGCTAATTTTTGATTGAAATCATCATAGAAGTCTGATGCCATATCAGGCTTGGCTGCCCCTGTAAAGGCTGGACGATTTCCTTTCTTAGTATCCGCAAAGAGGGTAAACTGAGAAATAGAGAGGATTTCTCCTTCAATATCTTTGACAGACAGGTTCATCTTGCCTTCTGCGTCTGAAAAAATCCGCATATTGACCAGTTTTCTCACAGCATAGTCCAAATCTTCCTCTTGGTCCTCTGGTCCAACACCAACCAGCAATAAGAGTCCCTGATTGATTTTTCCCTGAACCTGACCTTCGATACTCACTTGGGCTTTTGTAACCCGTTGGATAATGATTTTCATAATAGCCTTTCTAGTAAGGGCTAGGGCAATTAACCGTTAGTCCGTTTGACAGAGTATACTTCTGGCACACTCTTAATCTTGTCCACAACCGAAGTCAGTGTCGAGAGGTTGGCAATACCGAAGGATACATGGATATTAGCAAATTTCATATCCTTGGTTGGTTGGGCGTTGACTGTTGAGATATTCTTAGTTGTGTTTGAAAGAACTTGCAGTACATCGTTCAACAACCCTGTACGGTTGAGGCCGTAGATATCGATATGAGCCATATACTCCTTATTTGAGTTTGAATACTGGTCTTCCCACTCCACATCAAGGAGACGTTGCTCGTAGTTTTCTTGGGCACGCAGGTTCATACAGTCCACACGGTGAATAGCCACACCACGACCCTTGGTAATGTAGCCGACAATATCGTCACCAGGAACAGGATTACAACACTTGGCAATCCGCACTAGGAGACCTGAGGCACCTTCAATGACCACTCCACCCTCATGCTTAACCTTGAGGGTTTCTTTGTTTTCAACCTTGATCTCGCCACCTTTGACAAGCTCTTCTGCTTCCGCCTTGGCCTTGGCACGTTCTTCTTCACGGCGTTCCTTTTCAGTCAGACGGTTAAAGACGGTAATAGCACCGATTTCTCCAAAACCAATGGCCGCAAAGAGGGATTCTTCTGTCTTGTAGCTGGTCTTTTGCAGGACTTGATCCATGTGGCGCTTGTCCATGAATTTATTGGCCACATAGCCATTTTCTTGGAACTGAGCCATCAGCATCTCACGGCCCTTGTTGACAGATAATTCCTTGTCTTGGTTTTTAAAGAACTGACGAATCTTGTTGCGCGCCTTGCTGGTCTTAACCATATTGAGCCAGTCACGGCTCGGCCCAAAGGAGTTGGGGTTGGTGACAATTTCAACCTGATCCCCTGTCTTGAGCTTGGTTGTCAGTGGAACCATACGACCATTGACCTTGGCACCAGTTGCTTTTTCCCCAACTTTTGTATGGATTTCATAGGCAAAGTCAATCGGTCCTGAATCTTTTGGAAGGGAACGAACAGCTCCATCTGGAGTAAAGACATAAATCTCCTCAGCCAGATAGTTTTCCTTAACTGAATCCACAAATTCCTTGGCATCATCAGCCTGGTCTTGGAGCTCCATCATCTCCTTGATCCAGTTCATCCCAATAGCTGATTCCTTGCTGTTAACCTGCCCCTTGATACCCTTCTTATAAGCCCAGTGAGCCGCAACCCCGTACTCAGCCACCTCGTGCATTTCCTTGGTCCGAATCTGGAACTCAATCGGCCCTTTTGGCCCATAAACAGTCGTATGGATAGACTGGTAGCCATTGGCCTTGCGGTTAGCGATATAGTCTTTGAAACGACCTGGCATTGGTTTCCAAAGTTCATGCACATAACCAAGCATGGCATAAACATCACTTTGGGTATCCAAAATACAGCGAATGGCAATCAAGTCATAGATTTCCTCAAAACGTTTTCTCTTATCCTGCATTTTGCGGAAAATCGAGTAGATATGCTTGGGACGACCGTAAATCTTGCCTTTTAGGTGACGATCTGTCGTATAGTCTTCTAGTTTCGTAACTACCTCATCCACCAAGGCTTCACGCTCTCTGCGTTTTTCCTTCATCATATGGGTAATCTTGTAAAACTCCGTTGGGTTGAGATAACGGAAAGACAGGTCTTCCAACTCCCATTTGACGCTAGAAATCCCCAGACGGTGAGCAAGAGGTGCATAGATTTCCATGGTTTCTTTGGAAATACGCTCCTGCTTGTCTTTTCGAAGGTGTTTCAGGGTCCGCATATTGTGCAAGCGGTCAGACAGTTTAACCAAGATAACGCGGATGTCCTCAGACATGGCCATGAGCATCTTGCGATGATTTTCTGCCAACTGCTCTTCGTGAGACTTGTATTTGACCTTACCAAGCTTGGTAACCCCATCTACGATTACCCGCACATCAGGACCAAACTCTCTTTCCAAATCGTCCAAGGTCGCATCTGTATCTTCCACCACGTCATGCAAGAAACCACAAGCTACCGTTACAGCATCCAGCTTGAGCTTAGCTAAAATACCTGCCACTTGGATGGGATGAATGATATAAGGCTCGCCTGATTTGCGGTATTGACCACTATGGCATTCCACCGCATAGACCAAGGCCTTATGGACAAAATGGACATCCTCTTCCGTTAAATATTCTTTGGTTAAAGCGACAACTTCTTCGCCTGTTAAATTCACTTCTTTTGGCATCTCTACTCTCCAATTCTTCCTACCATTTTATCACTTTTTTAAGAATATGAAAACTAGAAAAAGAGGATTCTGAAGCTATTCAATTTGTTGGGAAGGAGGATAAAAAAAGATTCACACTAAAACAATAAAATTATCTGATTTTCATCTATCTTTTTTGATATAGGCTACACTAAAAGTCAGTGAAATGAAAATACATTCTTCTTTTTTCAATAAATAAGGTTTGATATTTTGGTAATTTTCTAACCTTTTTAGTGTATAATGGTAATATAAACAGTTTTTTTACGATAATTACTGAAATTTCATCTTTCTAGAAAGGCATATCACATGAAATCACACAAAAGACTGACACTTTTAGCTTTGGCTGTTCTTGGCTTATCAAGCCAAGTCGTTTTGGCTGACGATACGAGTCATTCCACTACTGCCTCTATAACTAGTTCAACTAGTAGCTCAATAAATACTTCCACTAGTCATTCTACTAACAGTTCTACAAATACTTCTGCTAGCAGTTCTCAAGCTAGTACAGAAACTTCGTCAACTACAACTAGTTCAAGTGAGCAAGAAAGCAAACCTTCTCTTTCTAGGGAAACCAAACCTAATCAACCTCTACAAACTGGCTGGGTAAAAGAGGGGAACAAGTGGACTTTTTATAGTCAAACTGGGGTTAAATTTACAGACACCCTCTATGATGGTTATTTCTTTGATAGTCATGGCTACTTGCTTGAAAACACTTGGTACCAAATGGGAAATAATTGGTACTATATCAATGGTTCAGGTAAATATTTATCCAACCAATGGAGCCAAATCAATGGCAAGTGGTATGCTTTTGATAGCTACGGTAGAATGTTGTCCAATGTCTGGAAAGGCGATTACTACCTCAAATCCAGCGGTGCTATGGCAGATAAGGAATGGGTCTACGACCAAAACTACTCTAGTTGGTTTTACCTCAAATCTGGCGGACGCTATGCCCAAAAACAATGGATTGGTTCCTATTACCTCAAATCTGGTGGCTACATGGCCCACAAAGAATGGATCTACGACCAAGACTATCAAGCTTGGTACTATCTTAAGGACGATGGTGTGTATGTTACAGGTACCTATACCGTGGACGGTAAAAACCAGCTCTTCCAAGGGGATGGAAAATGGATCCGTGAGTTAACACAAGGTTTTCAAAAAGGACACTACTCTAAAACTATCTTTCTCGATCCAGGTCACGGTGGTAAGGACCGCGGTGCTTATTACTATGGCATAGCTGAAAAAGAATTGAACCTTCAAGTTTATCGTAAGCTACGTAAACGACTAGAAGGACTCGGCTATACTGTTCTAACTTCTCGAGATAGCGATATAGACGTTGATTTTATTACCGAACGTTCTCGTATGGTCAACAAGACCAATGCTGACTTTTTCATCAGCCTTCATTTCAATGCAAAAGGGAATGATACAACCGTTAATCTAGGTATCCAGACCTATTCTTACAAGGATGAACCTGGTTTCCCTAGCAAGATTAACAAGGATTGGCACAACAATCCTGAACGGATGAGTGAAAGTAATCGTCTCGCAGCTGATATCCATTCTTCACTGCTAGCTGAAACTGGAGCTAGGGATGCTGGGCTCTTGCAAGCAACCTTTGCTGTCCTACGTGAAACAGCTAAACCAGCTGTTTTGCTAGAGATGGGATATATGGATAATCCAGAAGAAAACCAAAAAATCCGCAGCAGTGACTACCAAGATAAACTAGTTGAAGGGATTGTCAAGGGAATCCAAAAATATTATGCTGGTAATTAAAACAGTTTAAGCCTCGAACTCATTCGGGGCTTATTTTTTATCCAAACCATCTTCTTCTTTCTAGACCTATTTCCTTTTCCAGCTTATTCTCTCCAACTGTGCTATACCTATCTAGGAAAAAAATATTTCAGAATTGCTTGACAATTCTGAAATGTTTTTTTATAATATGTTATACAGTTAGATTTTCTATTTAGGTGATAGAAGGAGAGATAGAAGAACGGAAACCATATTGTAATCTAAATATAATTTAACTCCCTATGATTATCACTTTTTCATTCAAGTAAATATATTTGAATGACATCATTTCACAAAGGAGTATCCTATGAAAAAAATTGTACTAACACTATTAGGAGCTACTGCTCTATCTATTGCCGTTCCAATCAATGCTGCTGAAACCAATACAACAAATAACTTTGAAGGTCCTCGTTATGAGCGTATATATTCTCATCGTTATAGTAAAACAGTAACAAGATACTATAACGATGATGGTTACATCCCACCAACTATCTACTATTCAGAATATAATGATAGTTTCCAGTCAACCTTCAAAGGAACACTTGAAATAGATAGTGTACGAAGATCAAACGGTGGAACTCGTGTCACATACACTGGTACCTTGACTGGATTTTGGAATTAAAAATCCTCAAGATACTTTCTTTTATCCTTTAGTTTATAAGGAGAACACCTATGAAAAAAACTGGTATTTCTATCTTTGCTCTCCTAGTTTTAGGAGTTAGTTGCCTGTTCCTATTCAGCCAGCAAAGCTATAAAAAAACAGTCGTTCAATATTATGCTAACGACCAGAACCTGCCCAATAGGATAACTTATAGTGAGTATAGCGACAAAAGAGAAGCCAACTACGGTGGCACTCTAAACATCACGTCTATCAAACAAGCTAATGACGGAGTTTATGCAACCTATGAAGGGCAATTGACACCTCTCCAATATTGATAAATTGTTAACCAGCCTGTCTTCATCTAGTCATGCTGGTTTTTAAATTCATTCTAAATCCTTACCTATTCTCCCCAACTGTGCTATACTTATCTTAGTACATTCTTTGAGATTGGAGTCAATATGAAAATCCATAAAACCGTCAATCCTGTTGCCTATGAAAATACCTATTACTTGGAAGGTGAAAAACACCTCATCGTCGTCGATCCTGGTAGTCATTGGGAAGCCATTCGTCAGACAATAGAGAACATCAACAAACCGATCTGCGCTATTCTCCTTACCCACGCCCATTATGACCATATCATGAGTCTGGACTTGGTTCGCGAAACTTTTGGCAATCCTCCGGTCTATATTGCAGAGAGTGAAGCCAGCTGGCTCTATACTCCCGTCGATAATCTCTCTGGGCTTCCTCGTCACGATGATATGGAAGATGTAGTCGCAAAACCGGCTGAGCACACTTTTATCTTTCACGAAGAATACCAGCTAGAGGAATTTCGTTTCACTGTCTTGCCAACACCAGGACATTCTATCGGTGGTGTTTCCCTAGTATTTCCTGATGCTCACCTAGTCTTGACAGGTGATGCCCTGTTCCGTGAAACTATCGGACGAACGGACCTTCCGACTGGTAGCATGGAACAACTCCTCCATAGTATCCAGACTCAACTCTTCACCCTACCAAACTACGATGTCTATCCAGGACATGGTCCAGCTACTACTATTGCTCATGAAAAAACTTTCAATCCTTTTTTCTAACAAGATGGTGACAATGACTATCGCATTTTAAGTACATTATCCAACAGTCTTTCCACTATAAAAGGCATCCAGTCAAGGTTTTCACACCTGATTGAATGCCTTTTTCTGATGACTAGATTTTTTGCCTTACCAAATAATCACGCGCTCCTCTGGCGAACGCCACATACCGTCTCCTTCTTTGACATCATAGGTTGTAAAGAAATCATCGAAGTTTGGTACTTGTACATTGACACGGAGTTTGGCTGGCGCGTGCACATCAACGCTAGCCAAGAGTTTCATAAATTCTGGACGACCTTTCATGCGCCAGATGCGACCGAAGTTATGGAAGAACTCTTCTGCTGAGAAGTCTGGTTCTCGCTTGGCTGCTTCAAGCGCTGCAGCGATTCCTCCCAAGTCAGCCACGTTTTCTGATACCGTCAATTTACCGTTGATGGTTGCACCATAAGAATCCTGTCCATCAAACTGGTCGATAACTTTTTGTGTTTTCTCCTTGAAGGCAGCATAGTCGCTCTCTGTCCACCAATCCTTGAGGCTACCATTTTCATCAAAGGAAGCTCCGTTGGTATCAAAAGCGTGGGAAATTTCATGGGCAATAACCGCACCAATACCACCGTAGTTAGCAGAAGATGACTGATGCAAGTCATAGAAAGGTGCCTGTAAGATAGCTGCTGGGAAGACAATCAGGTTCTTCTGTGGATTGTAGTAGGCATTGACCATATGAGCAGGCATACCCCATTCCTTGTAGTCGACAGGCTGATTCCACTTGCTCCAACTGTGCTTGATTTCCACACGCGCAAAGGCTAAAGCATTGTCAAAAAGACTAGCATTTTCATCGACCACCTTGTCCTTGTAGCGTTCTGGCAATTCTTCTGGGTAACCAATATAAGGCTTGATGACATTGAGTTTGACAATGGCCTTGTCACGAGTTTCAGGAGTTAGCCAGTCATTCTTAGCCAAGCGTTCCTTATAGACATCAATCATGGTTGCCACTTTTTTCTCCACATCTGCCTTGGCTTCTGGAGAAAATTTTTCATGGGCATACCAGAGACCCAAGGCTTGTTTGAATGGACCTTGTGCTAACTGGTAGGCTGCCTTAATCTTGTCTTTGGCTTCTGGAACTCCTGAAAGCGCACGGCTATAGGCACCTGACAAGACACGGATTTCTTCTGTTAAATAGCTGGTTGAAAGATTGACAACACTCAAAATCAAGGTTGCCTTGAGAAGAGGCCAAGCTTCTTCACTATAGAATTGCTCTGCTGCTTGCCAGAAACGTTCCTCGTCTACGATAACCTTGTCTGGCACTTGTCCAAGAACTGCTTGGAAGAAGTCATCCAAAGGTAGGGCAGGCGCGAATTTTTTGAAATCTTCATAAGAATATGGATGGTAGAGTTTAGCATACTCTGAACTTTCTTCATTAGAGAGCACTACTGCCGCCACGCGACGGTCCAATTCTAGTCTTTTCTCCAGCAAGTCTTCAATTTCTTCATCAGAGAAATCATAAGCCTTGAGAAGATTTGCGCTAGTTTCTTTCCAAAGAGTCAAGAGCTCTTCGCGTTGAGGATGGTCTTCAGCATAGTAAGTCGTATCTGGCAGAATCGTGCTTGGAGCGCTAGCCCATAAAACGTTGATTCTGGCATCCATAAAGTCTGGCGATACACCAAAAGGAAGGAAGTTTGGTTTTCCAGCAAGTTCAAACTCTGCTAGTCTAGCTGTAAAATCTGCAAAAGTCTCCAATTCTTGGAATTCTTTAAGAAGTGGTAAGACAGGTTTGATACCGTCAGCTTCTCTCTTGTCAAAATCACGAACTAGGTGGTGGTATTTGACAAAGTTTGCCAAGATAGCATCCTCAGGCACCTCTTCACCTGCCAACCACTTGTCTGTTGTCGCCAGCATCAGGTCTTCAATTTCCTGGTCTAAATCAACAAAACCTCCAGTTTGAGACTTATCTGCTGGGATTTCTGCTGTTTTCTGCCATTCTCCATTGATTGCATCATAAAAATCATCTTGATAACGTGTCATCTTGTTCTCGCTTTCATTTTTTTAAGTTATTGCTAGCTTAACAAAAATTGCTTGGGAATGCAATTAAAAATGAACTTTCCTTTTCCATCATTTTTCAGTTATTATTTTAATTTTTTCAAAAATTAACTTGACTTAATTTTTTTTTTAATGTATATTAAGAGACAGGAGGAATACAAGTCTATGATACGTATCGAAAACCTCAGTGTCTCCTACAAAGAAACATTGGCACTTAAGGATATTTCACTAGTGCTCCAAGGACCAACAATTACCGGTATCATTGGTCCAAACGGTGCTGGAAAATCAACATTATTAAAAGGGATGCTGGGAATTATCCCACATCAAGGTCAGGCATTTCTCGATGACAAGGAAGTTAAAAAATCCTTACATCGAATCGCCTATGTCGAACAAAAAATCAATATCGACTACAACTTTCCCATCAAGGTCAAGGAATGTGTCTCGTTAGGACTCTTTCCCTCTATCCCTCTCTTTCGAAGTTTAAAGGCTAAACATTGGAAGAAAGTGCAAGAAGCCCTTGAAATCGTCGGTCTAGCTGACTATGCTGAACGGCAAATCAGTCAACTGTCTGGAGGTCAATTCCAGCGGGTCTTGATTGCCAGATGTTTGGTGCAGGAAGCCGACTATATCCTCTTGGATGAACCCTTTGTTGGGATTGACTCTGTTAGTGAGGAAATCATCATGAATACGCTGAGAGATCTGAAAAAAGCTGGGAAGACGGTTCTCATCGTCCACCACGACCTCAGCAAGGTTGCCCACTACTTCGATCAAGTCTTGCTTGTCAATCGAGAAGTGATTGCCTTTGGTCCAACCAAAGAAACCTTTACCGAAGCCAATCTCAAAGAAGCTTACGGTAATCGACTCTTTTTCAATGGAGGTGACCTATGATTGCAGAATTTATCGATGGATTGCAAAAATTCCATTTCTTACAAAATGCCTTGATAACAGCTATTGTCGTCGGGGTCGTAGCTGGAGCTGTGGGATGTTTCATCATCCTACGCGGGATGTCACTCATGGGAGATGCCATTTCACATGCTGTCTTACCAGGTGTAGCCCTTTCCTTCATCTTGGGCGTTGACTTCTTTATCGGAGCCATTGTCTTTGGATTGCTAGCTGCCATCATCATTACCTACATCAAGGGAAACTCGATTATCAAAAGCGATACCGCCATCGGCATTACCTTTTCTTCTTTCTTAGCCCTCGGTATCATCTTGATTAGTGTCGCTAAAAGTTCAACTGACCTTTTCCATATCCTTTTTGGTAATATCCTAGCCGTCCAAGATACGGATATGTTTATTACTATGGGTGTTGGGGCAGTCATTCTCTTGTTAATCTGGATTTTCTTCAAGCAACTCTTGATAACTTCCTTTGATGAACTATTGGCTAAAGCCATGGGAATGCCTGTCAATTTCTATCACTACCTTCTCATGGTACTCTTGACTCTCGTGTCTGTGACAGCCATGCAAAGTGTCGGAACTATCCTGATTGTAGCCATGCTGATTACCCCAGCTGCAACTGCTTATCTTTATGCTAATAGCCTGAAAAGCATGATTTTCCTTTCCTCAACCTTTGGAGCTGCAGCTTCAGTTTTGGGACTCTTTATCGGCTATAGCTTTAACGTTGCGGCAGGTTCTAGTATCGTGCTTACAGCTGCTAGTTTCTTTCTCATTAGCTTCTTTATCGCTCCAAAACAACGATATTTGAAACTGAAAAATAAACATTTGTTAAAATAAGGGGCAAAACCCCAATAAATTGGAGGATCTAATGAAAAAATTAGGTACATTACTCGTTCTCTTTCTTTCCGTCATTGCTCTTGTAGCATGTGCAAGTGGAAAAAAAGATGCAGCTTCTGGTCAAAAACTAAAAGTTGTTGCTACAAACTCAATCATCGCTGATATTACTAAAAATATTGCTGGTGACAAGATTGATCTTCACAGTATCGTTCCTGTTGGCCAAGACCCACACGAATACGAACCACTCCCTGAAGACGTCAAGAAAACTTCTCAAGCTGATTTGATTTTCTATAACGGTATCAACCTTGAAACAGGTGGCAATGCTTGGTTTACAAAATTGGTAGAAAATGCTAAGAAAACTGAAAACAAAGACTACTTTGCAGTCAGCGAAGGCGTTGATGTTATCTACCTTGAAGGTCAAAACGAAAAAGGCAAAGAAGATCCACACGCTTGGCTTAACCTTGAAAACGGGATTATTTTTGCTAAGAATATCGCAAAACAATTGAGCGCTAAAGACCCTAGCAACAAGGAATTCTACGAAAAAAATCTCAAAGAATATACTGATAAGCTAGACAAACTTGACAAGGAAGCTAAAGAGAAATTTAACAACATCCCTGCTGAGAAGAAATTGATCGTAACCAGCGAAGGATGCTTCAAATACTTCTCTAAAGCCTACGGTGTCCCAAGTGCCTATATCTGGGAAATCAACACTGAAGAAGAAGGAACACCTGACCAAATCAAGACCTTGGTTGAAAAACTTCGCCAAACAAAAGTTCCTTCACTCTTTGTAGAATCAAGTGTGGATGACCGTCCAATGAAGACTGTTTCACAAGACACAAACATCCCAATCTACGCACAAATCTTTACTGACTCTATCGCAGAACAAGGTAAAGAAGGCGATAGCTACTACAACATGATGAAATACAACCTTGACAAGATTGCTGAAGGATTGGCAAAATAAGCCTCTGAAAAACGTCATTCTCTCATGAGCTGGCGTTTTTTTCTATGCCCACATTTCCGGTCAAATCATTGGAAAATTCTAACCGTTTCAGCTAAAATGGAAGAAAAAAGATTGGAGTATCTTATGGTAACTTTTCTCGGAAATCCTGTGAGCTTTACAGGTAAACAACTACAAGTCGGCGACAAGGCACTTGATTTTTCACTCACTACAACAGACCTTTCTAAAAAATCTCTGGCTGATTTTGATGGCAAGAAAAAAGTCTTGAGTGTCGTGCCTTCTATCGATACAGGTATCTGCTCAACTCAAACGCGTCGCTTTAATGAAGAACTGGCTGGACTGGACAACACGGTCGTATTGACTGTTTCTATGGACCTACCATTTGCCCAAAAACGTTGGTGTGGTGCTGAGGGAATTGAAAATGCCATCATGCTCTCAGACTATTTCGACCATTCCTTTGGACGTGATTACGCCCTCTTAATCAATGAGTGGCACCTATTGGCACGCGCAGTCTTTGTCCTCGATACTGACAATACTATTCGCTACGTTGAATACGTGGACAATATCAACTCTGAACCAAACTTCGAAGCCGCAATTGCAGCTGCTAAAGCCCTATAGAAAAAATCCTCTGTCACAAAGAGTTCCCTACTCTTTGAAACGGAGGATTTTTCTTATTCTTTAATTATTGTTTATTTTGAAATGAATCCTTCAAAATCTTTTAGTTGAAAATTATATTTTTCAGTGAGTAACACATTATCCACTGCAACATCTTCTCCCAATGGGTAAATATTTCTTTTGAAACAGTTGTAGGAGGAAAATCTCTCCTACACTATTATTGATTCTGATAGAAAATTGCAAAATATCATCTACCAAACTTTCAATTATTAAGATTTTTTACAGTTTATCTGAATTAGAATCGCAAGGCTTCTCAATAATATAATTGTCGAATTTTTTCAATCTAACTTCCTCTCCACTATTTCTTCCTTTATCAAGAAAAAGTTACCTCAATATTAATAAAGTACAATTCTAAATTAACTCCAATTATTGATTCATGATAATTTCAGTAACTCATCGTGCAATTAAAAACAAGGATTTTTATTTCAGACGATCCATCGTGAACACTTCATCAGCCATCTCCCAAATTGCCGGATTATGTGTTGCGATAATGATTAGCCTATTATCATCTCGAAGAGATAGCAAAATCTCCATAATCAACTGAGAGGTTGCTGGGTCTATTGAAGCTGTTGGCTCATCTGCCAGAATAAAGGGTGGATTCTTTAAGATAACTTTTGCCAAGGCAACCCGTTGCGATTCTCCGCCCGATAACTCAAAGATGCGCTTATCTAGGTCAAGATAATTCAGGCCGACCTGTTCTAAAGCCTGCTTCTGCCTCAACCGCCGTTCCGCCCGACTCAACTTTTGACCAATGAGACCTAGCTTAAGGTTTTCTTCAATACTTTGGTTTTCAATTAATCCAAAGTTCTGGAAGAGGTAGCCCAATTCGTGACGGAAAAAATCACTCGATTTATAATTGGCCAAGTCTTTACCTCGGTAAAAAATCGTCCCATCATAAGATTCTAATTTCCCAATCATGTTCATCAAGGTTGTTTTTCCGCTACCACTTGAACCAATTAAGGCATAGACTTTTCCAGCCTCAAATGTCATTGAAAGATTCGAAAATAACTCTCGTTCTCCAAAAGATTTACTCACCTGTTTAAGTTCAATCATATTAACCTCCCTTCAAAACAAGCATGGACATCTTGTTTTCTTTCTGCATTTGGACATGTAACTGTAAAAGAGATAGACCAGTAAAGAGTAACGAGACTAAGAAAGCAACTCCTATCTCTACCATAAGAAATACACTCGCAACAAACCCCAGTAAAAACACACACAGTTGAGCAAAGAGATAAGTGCGATGGATTTCTAAGAACCTGAGACCTGCAATGCGTTTGATAAAAATGGCACGTCTAAATTCTTCAAAGTAGAGCCTATTCATAGTGTTAAACAACAAGATTGAAGTTGCAATCCCAAGCACAGCTCCTGCTAGCATTACCCAACGTTCCCTCTGGATATTATCCAATAATGTGATGTAGTTGTGGTAACCTGTTTGCATTTTTGAGACCCAATTTTCAATGCCTTGTCTCTGGATAAGCTCCTGGGCATCAGACAATTGATTAAAGAGAACGTAGTTCTGTACTGCGTCTACCCAAAACAAAATGGACTGTGGACCAGTTGATTGGGGTGTTATAACAATGATGATTGGATCTTTCAAAAACTGCTGGTAAGAAATAGGGGTCGTATTATACACAAAACGATCCTGACCTGATTCCAAATAACCTACCGTAGCAGTCATTTGCTGTCGTTCATCTTGACTAGACATGCGACTGGTTAAGTCGTCTTCAAAAACAGATTTATAATGTTCTTCCTCTGAACGGAGGTGTTCAGGCAGCAATAAGACAAACTCACCTACATCAAGGTGATTCATCTTTTGCTCAATAGTTGTATCTACAGGAATGTTTTGACGCTCCAAGTATTGCGGTGTGACGATAAGGACATTGCCATTCGGGTTGTAATCGTGCCATTCTGTAGAGGTTATAAAGTTTTTGGAGGAAGCCATGCCATTTTGCAAAGTACGGTCAATTAACTGGTGTCTAGATAAGAAAGCCTTTTGTTCTGAAACAGCCAGATCCATCAATTGATACCAAGTTCTGAGTTTCCTTTGAGCTTGTTCATCAAAACCAGGACTCGTTCCTTCACGGCTGATTGATAGGGTAATCAGTTGCCTTTCCTGGCTCCAAGCCTCTTGTCCAATCCGATGCTGTTGCCAGGCTTGGGAATACTTTAAGCTACTCCCTATTCCCAGCGTTACAATAATAATCGCTAATAGTTGACCGATTAAAATCAAACTAATGATTCCTCTGACAGGCACTTGCCCTTTTATAATCTGCATCAGGTGTATCTTTTTTATCCCAACTGCGAAGAGTTGAGCGAAAAACAGGGAGATCGACAACAAGATGAGATTATAACTGAGCAAGCCTTCTCCTATGGTCATTAGGGATTGCGTTGGAAGCGACAGAATTTTTTGCATAAGAATGGCGAGCACGCCAGCTAAACTGAAACCAACAGCTATCCCTTTCAAATCCTCACCAACTGGTCTAAGGAAAATGGACCACCGTTTCTCTCCTGAAATGAGGCAAATGCCCGACGACCGTAATTGGCTAATTTGACTAATTAAAGTCAGTGCTCCAAAGGTTAAGATGAAAATCAATAAACTGATTAACTGAAATCCGTTACTAAAGATAGCCATTAACGTAGATAGTTTAGATGGAATTGTCAGGTGCATGTTAGTCAAGCCAAGTTGACTTAGCTCCTCCCTTAGCAAGTGAATATCTAGGTTTCCATCGAATACAAAATAGTTTGTTTCAACACTACTACTTTGAGCATCTTCTAGATTTTTTTCCTGTAGCCCATCAGGCAACTTTCCGTTCCCAAAGGTCGTATAAGAAAACACTGGAGTACCTTCTGAGTTAGGATCCTGGTGTTGAATCGCAATAAAGCTATCCGTTTCTTCTGCTAGTTTTTCCAAGCGTGTAGCAACATGCTGAAAAGTTGTTTCAGGGGAAGAATCACGTACAACAACGTTGGGGTAATAATAGGAGACATATGTATCAGTCCAAATGGTAAATACCCAAACAAAGAACAAACTAGCAAGCAGGTTGGATATGAGTATAAATAATTTTTTCATAGTGCATTCCTTATTCTAAAATAGAGGACAGAAATACCCCTGACCTCTATAAACCAACAAGCTTAATAAACTATTGATAAAAGAATCTTCTTCAATTATTCTTTACCATCCCGCATCAAATGTAACTTGCTCCCCAATTATTTGGATCATGATAGCCTCCATAGGTCCACTCGCCACCACGGTGAGAAGCTACCAAAACAGGAAGAGCCAAACTAAATGCCAAAACGGCAAGGGATGATGCAACTACATATTTTAATTAGAAATCTCAGTCTGAATTATAGTATCCTATTTTTTCCTCCTTTCTAACTGCACGTTCCTTTCTACAGGCAGAGACCTAATTTTATAAACTAATCTTAAATACTTTAGATTTTGTAACTCATAATTTTCAACAGTTGGTTAGCTATGAAAGCATTTTATCAAACATCTCCATTCTTATATCTATCTGGTATTGTTACAAGCTCTCATAAGAATACCTTTCTCTAAATAGTTGAATTTTAAAGTAATACGACATCAATCAGCCTTCCCAACATCAAGACCATTGGACTTCTTTTGTGATTGCACTCGAATCTCCAATTGTTTATTCTTCTGAATAAACTGTTGGTAAGGAATTGTATTACTAAACGTAAAAACCCCTAGTAATGCTAATATAGCTAATTTTTGAATTCCACAATTTTTCTTCATTCGTGAAACCCTTTTCTTTTTCGTTATTCTTATTTTAACAGATATATTTTATGTAGCCAAGCATTTTTATGTAATTTTTGACTTTTTTTTATTTATTACCATAAAGAATTATTTGTTTCTTTAACTTACTATTTTGAACTAAAAATTTTATAATGAAATTAAGTAAATAGGAAGGTTTATTATCTTTAATGAATACACTCGCAGAGAAATTCAGATTGAAAAGAAAAGAGTTGAGACTCTCCCAACAAACTCTTGCAGAAGGAATTTGTGAACAAAGCCAGATTAGTAAAATTGAGAGAGGGCATTTCATTCCCTCCGCAGACCTTTTGTTCAAACTCTCACAGCGACTTGAAGTACCATTAGATTATTTTTTTAATGAACAAATTGAAATTAAATCTAATCTCTCTAATTTCAAGCAATTATCTGCTCGACTATTAGATGACAGAAATTATGACAATTTGGAATATATTTATAGAATAGAGATTGAACGAAGTACTTTTCTAACACTAGAAGACCGAACTTATCTTGAATGGATTAAAGCTATTATTGACTTCTATCAATATGACAGTAAGTGTGAGGCTATTTCTTCATTGGAAAATATATTATTAAAAGTCTCCTCAAATACTCTGATTTATTTAAAGGTATTGAATACTCTATCTAATTTCTATTCCTTAGTGGGCCGTGAACAAGAATATGAGGCAAACTACTCTCATTTGATGGAGTTATATCAGACAAAAAATTTTGAGCATCAGGAGTTTTTATTTGGTTACATCAGAGTTCGTTACAACTACGCTCACTACCTAGTATCAAAGGAAAAATATAACGAAGCCATCCAAGAAGCTCTTGAGACGATTGAACTCTGTAAACAAAGACAGACAAGCTACCAACTGGCTCCTCTACTTATTCTTGTAGGAAATGCTGGAGCCAAATTTCTAGACAAAGAACAAGTCAAAAATTATTATATAGAAGCAAAAGAGTTATGTAAGATTTATAACAATCCTTTAATGTTGATGAAGATAGAAAATTATTTGAAGGAATTAGATACTGTTTAGTTAATCTTGACATTATAGTTTTTCTGAAACGTTAAATAACCTGTAAGGCTGATAGTGAAATTAATACTATCAGTCTTATAATTATGTGACTATTAGTCCGTCTCGCTCCGCTAGGTGCGAGACAAAAAAACCACCCGTTTGACGGGTGGTCATGATTTACGAGTAAATACAAGTCCAATCTGATAAAAACAACTAATACTCTTCGAAAATCAAATTCAAACCTCGTCAACGTCGCCTTGCCGTACTCAAGTACAGCCTGCGTCTAGTTTCCTAGTTTGCTCTTTGATTTTCATTGAGTATAAATTATTCTACAGATTTCAAGGCTTCAAGCATATCAACCTTTCTCAGATGATAATTGACAAAGAAACCAAGCAAGGTCAAAATGATGCTTACTGCTGCCACCGGGATGACATAGACTTCCCACCCTACCTGCGGATAAAAGAGAATAGTCGCAGGCGAAATCATTTGAATCAAAAATTGATGTAAATAGAAACCAGATACCAAACCAAGTACGATTCCCACAAGGGACAGCACAATCGTCTCACGGTAAATGTAGAGAGTGACTTCATTATTATGAAAACCGAGAACCTTGATAGTGGAGAGTTCACGGATTCTCTCAGCTACGTTTATATTGGTCAGATTGTAGAGGATAACAATAGCCAACAGAACCGATACGATGACCAAGATGGTCATGGTCTGATTGAGTGAACTAGCGACGGAGTCAAAGAGTCGAATGGCTGAAGCATTCTGGACAACGCTGGACACCGCAGATTGATTCATAAGTAAGTTGGCCTGCCTTTCGATACTAGTTGCACTGGTATCCCTTAGCGAGACCAGATAAGTGTTGGCTTGGGCTAGCAGTCCGTAAATTTGCTCATAGTCAGTCTGACTCATATAAATAAAATGACCAACGTAGTTCTCAGCAATAGCAGCGACCGTTAGTTCCTTACCTTCAATTTCTAGAGTCTGCCCAACCTTGACACCTGCCAGTTGGGCAAGTTTAGCTGTAATAACGACGCCATCTTTTAATGTCATCTCCTGCTGACGATTTTGCAGATGAATAAAGGGAGTCAAATCCTCCTTCTCTGTCATCATAAGGGTAATTGTCTGAAGACCCGCCTTACCTTTGAAATCCTTGTCTAGCGTTTTTGAATAGATTTTCTGGTAGGCTTGGATGTCCTGCCCTTTCAACACTTCTTCTAGATTTGCCTTATCCTGATTGGTCGCACTAGGATTTTCAGAGACAATCATCTGATACTGTTGGATTTGTTGAAACTGTCTAGACGGAACTCCTGCTACAGAGGATTGGATTCCCAAACCTGCAAAGAGCAGAGCGACTGAACCTGCCACACCAAAGATCGTCATCAACATACGCTGCTTATAACGGAAAATATTGCGGGCTGTTACCTTATGGGTAAAACTGAGACGACGCCAGATAAAACCGATGCGCTCTAGTAAGATTTTAGCTCCTTTAACAGGAGGTTTAGGCAGTAAAAGCTGGGCTGCTTCGTCATGAAGTTCCCTACGAGCTACCAAGTAGGCTGGTAACACACTCGCCAACCAACTCAAGACAAGAGCCAGAAAGCTATAGGTCCAATAGAACTGAATCTGGGTTTCTCCCACTACCATACCTTTTGTAATAACACTTGAAATCACACCGGCTAGTAAATAATGTCCAAGTATACTACCTAGAGCTGTTCCGACAGTCCCAGCTACTAGACCATAAAGGAGAAACTTGGCAATAATATCCTTACTGCGATAGCCCAGGGCCTTAAAAATCCCTGCATGAGTTCGCTCTTCATCCACAAAACGAGTCATGGTTGTAAAGGTCACCATAGCTGCTACGGCATAAAGCACTACAGGAAAGATATTGCCCACTGCCCGAATACTGGCTGAAGCATTACTGTACATGAGGTAGCCTTGACCACCTGGCATGGTTTGCCGATTATAGACTTGATACTTGGGCTCAGCTAAATCATCCAAGACTTGCTGATGTTTTTCTAATTTTTCCTTTTCTTGGGCTAGATTTTGTTCAGCCTGCTTTAGTTTATCCTCTTCCTTGCTCAATTCCTGCTTGGCTTGGACAAGTTGAGCACTAGCCTGCTCTCTCTGAGCTTGAGGAAGCAAGGCTAGTTGACTTTCCTGATCCTGTAAACGAGCTTGAGCAGTTGCTAAACGACGCTTGCCTTCCTGCAAATTAGTATCAGCCTTGTCAAGGGTCTCTTGGCCTTTGTCTAGAGACTCTTGTCCTTCTTTTTTCAACACTTGCAGACGTGCCTTGCCATTATCTGACAAAGCTTGTTCTAGGTCTTCCTGATGCTGTTTGGATTTTTCTTCATAAGTTGCTGAAAAAGCATTTAAACCTGACAAATCTTGATATTTTAAACGAGCTATATTGTAGACTTTCTGATCAAACTGACTAGGTAAAATCACCCCATAAGCTGTCAGAGTCCCACTTCCACTTCCTGCGTAGCCCATATCTCGCTGGGAGAGGATTTCAGCTGAATCCACAAAACCAGTAATGGTATAAGTATGGTCTTTTAAAGAGGAATGACCCTCTTCTTTTTCTTTAAAACTAATCTCCTGTCCCACGCTGTATTGGCCTTGCAAATGAGTGGCCAATGCGATTTCCTTGTCTGACTGAGGAAGTCGTCCCTCTCTTAGCTGAAAGGTTGAAATTCTCTCTGGTTTGGAGTACAGCCGAATGGCATCCTGCCCATTCTCCATAGTCACATCTGTCAAATAGCCAAGCTCAACCTTTGCGCCCTCTATCTGTTCTAGTTCTTTTTGATCTATTTGATCCAAGCCATAGTTAGACATGACTGCCAAATCCAAGGTTTGAGCAGTTCTTAAATACTCATTGGCGGTCGCCTCCATATTGGGACTAGTCACTTTGAGACCGACTAAGGCTAAAGACCCCAACATCATCAAGGTCAAGATAGATAAAAAACGCCCCTTGGAGCCGCTGAAGGACTGAATCAAGTCCTTCCAATAAGTTTTTCGCTTAATCATGCTAGTACTCCAAACTGTCAATATCCTGAGGATGCTGGTTAATCGCCACATCCTTGACACCGGCATCGTGCATATGAATCACGCGATCAGCAATAGGGGCCAAAGCTCCATTGTGAGTCACGATGATTACCGTCGCTCCCTTTTGATGAGACATGTCTTGGAGAATTTTCAAAACCTGCTTACCCGTCTGATAATCCAAGGCTCCAGTAGGTTCATCACAGAGGAGAATTTTAGGATTTTTAGCTACAGCGCGTGCAATGGAGACTCGCTGTTGCTCCCCTCCAGAAAGCTGTGCTGGAAAATTATTAAGACGATGAGCCAGACCTACATCTGTCAAAACCTGCTCAGGATCCAAGGCATCCGTCACGATTTCAGAAGCCAGTTCCACATTTTCCTTAGCTGTCAGATTGGAAACTAGATTGTAAAACTGAAAAACAAAACCGACATCATTTCTACGGTAATTGGTGCGCTGGTGGGAACTATAGTCTGCAATATTGACACCATCAATCCAGATTTCTCCCTCGTCATTGGTATCCATTCCCCCAAGAAGGTTAAGAACCGTTGACTTGCCAGCACCTGACGCACCAAGGATAATCACCAGCTCCCCTTTTTCAATTTCAAAATTCACATCACGATTGGCCATAATCTCCGTGTCCCCAACCTGATAACGCTTGTAACAATGTTTCATCTCAATATAAGCCATTAGTGCTACCCTCTCTTAAACAAATTACTTCATATTACCATTATAACGCTTTTTCAACTAGTTGGAAACTGCTTACATTCTCAAATCCTTATTAAAAGGCAGTCTCAAACTACTGCCTTCTATCACCTTCTTAAAAATAAAATTGAACCAGATCACCTTCTGCTGTTGCCACCGAAATACAATCTTTCCCCATGCATTTCACTTCTGCTTTTTCTTGATTCATTTTAATCACACTCTTCTCAATATCTGGATAAGAAACTCGCAAATTTCCCCCACTCCTTGATAAAATGGTCAACTGTAAGAGTTTTTTATCTGCCCAACTCATGCTAACTTCAAAATGTCCACGTGTCATTAAGCCTGAAACAGAACCTCTTGACCAAGCATCAGGTAGGGCAGCTAGAGGCACCAGATGATCTGTATGAGACTGGAGTAACATTTCTGCCATTCCACTGCTAGCACCAAAATTGCCATCTATCTGAAAAGGAGGGTGGCTACACCAAAGATTTGACAAGGTCGATGACTTTAAATTGCTCTGCTAATAATTTATGGGCTCGATTGCCATCTCCTAGACGCGCCCAGAGATTGATCTTATTAGCCTTGGACCAGCCTGTGCCACCATCTCCACGATCATTGAGGCTAGCACGCGCCGCTTCAAGATACTCTTGTCCCTTATAGCTAAAGAGATTGCCTGGATAGAGTCCCACTAGATGGGAAGCGTGCCGATGCTGGGCCTCCACTTTCTCATTTTGAAAATACTGCTCTTCCTCCTCATACCACTCCCTGATTCGACCAGATTGAGTGATTTGAAGAGGATTAAGCAAGTCAAACTTCTCCTTGACCTCAGTCAACAAAGCCTCATCCAGTCCCAATTCCTGAGCAGCCTGAATAAAATCATGAAATAACTGCCAAATTAGAGATTGGTCATAAGTATTGCCAATCGAAATTGGACCATGTTCTGGTGAATAAGACGGAGAAGACACCCAACGCTGGGCCTCCTTATCCTCATGTAAAAAAGCATTCCAAAAATGTACCGTTTCCCTCAACATGGGATAAATTTTCTCCCTGAGATAGTCTTGGTCCCTATAAAATGAATAGGCTTCATAAACAGTTTGCATCATCCAAGCATTGGCAGCTGGTGACCACCCCCAGTAATAATCCCAACCAGGTGCCGTCCAGCCAAAAGGAGTCGCTTGAGTATGAACCAGCCAACCATTCTCCTCACCTTTCTGAGAGACGATTCCTGCATACCTTGCAGCCGCTAGACGACCATAGACACGCAAATCATCGATATAGTTGATGACTGGAAAAGCCGTCTCTAGAAGATTAGTAACATAGGCTGGCCAATAATTCATCTGCAGATTGATATTCAGGTGATAGTCCGAATTCCAAGGAGGATTATCGACCGCATTCCAGACTCCCTGTAGGTTAGCTGGTAGAGCATCTGAGCAATCTCTAGAAGAACTAATCAATAAATACCGTCCATACTGGAAGAACAATTCCTCCAAAGCATGCCCCTCTTGTGGCTTATAATTTTTTAGCAAATTATCTGTAGTGGATGTGTCTACATCAGCTCCCAAATCCAATTGAACACGTTGGAATAAGGCTTGGTAATCCTGAATATGCCTTGATTTCAATTGGGCATAGCCCTTTTCTTTAGCTATCTCCACCAAGTCCTTAACCTGTTTCTCTAAATCTATTTTCTTGCGATAATTACTAGCAGGATTTTGGGCAAAATCAGTCTTAGCAGCCAAGAAGAGATTGGCATAACTGGCTCCTGATATCTGAACCTTATTCGACCAGACTCTAATATCACCATCCGTTTGCCAAGCTAGACAGCCAGCAAACTGAAGATCATTATCCTTAACCCATCCCTTCATCAAGATATGAGAATCAGTAATATCCAGCTGGCACTCCTTGTAATCAGACTTTTTCTGCTCATCCTTTCCATCAGAAGCCAAATCACGGGTCAAGGACAGTTCTATAGTAAAATCTAGAGTTTCCGACCCTTCCTTAGAAAAGCTCTGAACCAAGAGATCATCTGGAAAACTGGCAAAGGCTTCACGTTCAAATCTCGTTCCCTTATAGGCATAAGAAGTCGTAGCAAGCGCCTTACTGATATTCAGCTGTCTCTGGTAATCCGTCACCTGAGACAAAGCCTTACCTTGTTGGCTGAACTCAATGAAAATATCTCCAAAGGACAGATAGGTCCCATATTGACTCGTTTGGGGCCCAACTAGGTGCTGCTCAGCCAGTTCCTTAGCCCGATTGTAATCTCTCTTTTCCAAAGCCTGCCGAATCTTACCTAAAAAAACATACTGATCCTGAAGATTTCCACCCTGATAATCTGAACTATCAGGAAGTGGACCACCAGACCAGAGACTTTTTTCATTGAATTGAATCCGCTCAGCCCCTATAAGCCCAAATATTTTTGCCCCTAAAGAACCATTGCCTATCGGTAAGGCCTCTTCTTCCCAACCCTTATATATTGTTGACGCTGGTCGCTTGTAGGTCAATACATAATCTTGTTTTTTATTCCTTATCATACTTCCATACTAACATAAAAAGCCTAGAAATCAATCCTAGGCTTACAATTTTTTATTTTCCAAGGTAGTATTCAGAAACTACGTTCAATTTTTCGTCAAATTCGAATACCAATGGTGGGAAGTTAGGGATTTCCACATCCATGATTTCGTCATCTGACAAACCTTTGATGTGTTTTACAAGAGCACGGATTGAGTTACCGTGAGCTCCTACGAATACGTTTTTACCATCTTTAAGAGCTGGAGCGATTTTATCTTCCCAGAATGGAAGGGCACGTTCCAAAGTCACTTTCAAGTTTTCAGCATCTGGAATAACTGAATCATCAAGTGAAGCGTAACGACGGTCTGTGTGAGCTGAGTGCTCATCATCACGATCCATATTTGGAGGCAATACATCGTATGAACGACGCCAGATGTGAACTTGCTCATCACCAAATTGTTCAGCAGCTTCAGCTTTGTTTTTACCAGTCAAACCACCGTAGTGACGTTCGTTCAAGCGCCATGATTTTTCAACTGGAACCCACAATTGGTCAGAAGCTTCAAGAGCCAAGTTAGTTGTTTTGATCGCACGTTTCAATACTGAAGTATAAGCTTGGTCAAATTCGATACCAGCTTCTTTGATCAATTTACCAGCGTCAATCGCTTGTTGTGTACCTTTTTCAGACAAATCAACATCAGCCCAACCAGTGAAAAGGTTAGCTTTGTTCCATTCAGACTCACCGTGGCGAGCAAAAACCAATTTTACCATTAGATGGATTCTCCTTTAAATTTTCCGAGGTTTCCCCTCGTTTATCTATTCTATTTTACACAATTTTTCACAAAAAAGCTAGTCAAAACCAAAAAGGAAAGGACTGTTTGGCAATCACATTGTTTTTGGTTATTTCTATTCTATCTTCATTATTTAACCTTTAAAAAACACCCCATTTTCTAACATTTGGGGTGTAATTTAACCAATTATTCTCAATTACTACAAAAAAATTTCTATCTTACTGTAGTTGAGATGTCAAAGTTTTCAACTGTTTTTGCAAATTGTCTCTAAAGTCTTTCAATTGTTGAGACAATTTTGATTTATCATCTTCCTTGAGCTCAGTAGACCCTAGCAAATCATATATTTTTTTCTGCGCATCGAATAATTTTTGAGTTGACTCTTTTAGTTTGGTAAACGACTCATTATTTTCCATAGCTGTGCCTTTGAAACTTTCCTCAGCTTTAGTAAAATAATCATCAAAAATCTTTTTATAAAGATCTATATAATCTGCATAAGTACGTATTGATTCAATCGCATCGTCTGTTACAACCGGTGTATCAAGAGTGATTGTTTCTTTTGAGGTATTAGATGTTGCTACTGTCTTCTCATCATTACTTGTTGAAGTAGTCTTTGAATTTTGTGCTCCACATGCAGCAAGAAGAGAAACAGATAATAGAACTACTCCTAGACCGATAAACTGTTTTGTTCTTTTCATACTAAACCACCTTTTATTCTTCTGATTTGAATTTCTTCAATGTTGCAAGGAATAGAGATCCTCCAATAATAGCAAGAATCCCCCCAACCCATCCTAAGAATGGAATGAGACTAACTCCACCTGAAACAATCATTAGTACAGACGGAGCTGCACCTACACGATTATCTCCTTTATAGTAAACAATAGCAATGATACCAAGAACAAGATTTGCAATCTTCAAGGCATTCAAGAGTAAGGCAACACCTGAAACAGCCCCTGCAGTAGCTCCTCCATTAAGAGTTGTAGCAGCTGTATTTACCGCTGTTCCCAACAAGACAAAAGGACCAATAAGAAGTAAAATTCCTCCCACAAGACCGACGATACCACTAATTAAAGCAAGTGTTTTTGATTTCATAATAAAATCTCCTTTTTATTTTTTTCAAATAAAATTGTATCATATTTGCTAAAAAAAAAAAGTATTTTCTGATATTATAAAATAAAAATTTGTATAATATGAAATAAAATATAATACTCTTCAGAAATCAAAAGCAACTATACAAATTTATTATTGTAAAAATGTGACACAATTTACCAATCTTATCCGTAATATCAAATTCGTATTTTATCTTACTGCTGTTAGCTTGCTAAGTTTCTCTTTGATTCTTGTTGAGTATAAAAAGTCATACCTCATAAATTTTCAAAATAAATAAAAACGCATCGTATCAGGTGTTCAAAAACGTGATACAATGCGTTTAATAGACTATAAAATTAGTTGTCTTTTCTTCTCAAATTGAGTTTTACCTAGACTTTTCAACCTTATTTCTCTTCAAATCCTTCTGCGACTGCGTCTGCAAAGTTTTCTTCTACGATGCTTGCACAGTGGTCACAGATTACTGCGTGGTAACTGCGTTCTGCTGTTGTTGGGTCGATGCGACGGCAACGGTCACACACTTCACCTGCAGCACGTTCAACTGTAAAGGCTACGTCTTCAAAGCTTACAGCAGCTTCTGGAGCTGGTCCTTCTGCGATGGTCAATTCAGACACGATTAAAAGTTGAGCTACATTGCTGTTTACTGCTTCGAGTAGAGTTTTCACAACTTCGTTTGGATAAACTGTCAAGTGTGCTTCAAGTGATTTACCGATTACTTTGGCATTACGAGCTTCTTCCAAGGCTTTTTGAGCTTGTCCACGGAAGTCCATGAAGGCTGCCCATGTATCCAAGACTTCTTCTTGATTAGCAAAAGTTTCCGCTTCTGGTAATTCTGACAATTGAACAAAGTCTTCGGCTTCAAACTCTAGATATGACCAGATTTCCTCTGCTGTGTGAGGAAGGATTGGTGTCAAGAGTTTGGTGATTTTCACAAGAATATCATAGAAAACAGTCTGCATTTGACGGCGTTCCAATGATTTGGCTCCTTCAATGTAAACAACGTCTTTAGCAAAATCAAGGTAGAAGGCTGACAAGTCAACGTTGATAAAGTTCACCAAGGCCTTATAGATTGTCAAGAATTCAAAGTTTGCATAAGCATCACGAATCGTTTTCACAAGCTGATTAAAGCGAATAGTCATGTACTTATCAACTGAACGTAGTTCTTCATAAGCTACTGAATCTTGAGCTGGGTTAAAGTCAGAAGTATTGGCAATCAAGAAACGGAGTGTGTTACGAATCTTACGATAAGATTCTGATACTTGACTAAAGATATCCATTGAGATACGAACGTCATTAGTTGTATCAACACTTGTTACCCAAAGACGAAGAATTTCAGCACCAAATTGTTTTTCAACATCGCTTGGAGCAATGTTATTTCCAAGAGATTTAGACATCTTCTCACCTTTACCATCTAATGTGAAACCTTGAGACAAGATTTGCTTGTAAGGTGCTACGCCATGGTTAGCAACAGATGTGATGAGTGATGAGTTAAACCAACCACGGTATTGGTCAGAACCTTCAAGGTAAAGGTCAGCTGGATAAGTCAGATTTGGACGATTCACCAAAACACCATTCCATGATGAACCTGAGTCAAACCAAACATCCATGATATCTGTTTCTTTTTTGAACTCACCATTTGGTGAACCTGGATGTGTAAATCCTTCTGGCAAGAGGTCTTTGGCATCACGTTCCCACCAAATGCTTGATCCGTGTACTTCAAAGAGTTGAGCCACATATTCAATAGTCTCAGCAGTCATGATAGCTGTACCGTCTTCTGCATAGAAGATTGGAAGTGGAACACCCCAAGCACGTTGGCGAGAGATAACCCAGTCACCACGGTCACGAATCATATTGTAAAGACGGACTTTACCCCATTCTGTATGGAATTTCACTTTATCAATAGCATCCAGGATTTCTTGACGGAATTTTGAAACAGAAGCGAACCACTGTGGCACTGCACGCCAGATGATTGGTTTCTTGGTACGCCAGTCGAATGGGTATGAGTGTGAGATTTCTTCTTTGGCAAGGAGTAAATCGCCGAGTTTTTCCATAACAATTGGAGCCACTTTATCGTAGAACTGACCTTCAAAATCAGGTCCAGCATTTTCCATCATGATACCACGCTCATTAACGGTTACGGCAACTTCAAGACCATTAGCAATACCTACGTTATAGTCATCCTCACCAAAACCAGGAGCCGTATGGACGATACCTGTACCTGAATCTGTAGTAACGTGGTCACCAAGGATCACCAACTCATCTACAGCTGTATCCCATGGGTGAGCTGTCACGATTTGGTTGAGTTCTTGCCCACGATAGGTCGCCAAGACCTGAACATCAGCCCAGCCAAATTTCTCAGACAAACTGTTCAACAATTCTGAAGCAACCACAAACTTACGAGATTCACCAGCAGGTTGTACGACTACGTAATCAATATCCGCACCAACTGTCAACCCACGAGAAGCTGTGATGGTAAATGGAGTTGTTGTCCAGACTACGATATAAGTATCTGTATCTAGAACACCTTTGCCATCTTTTACCTTGTTGGCATAATAAAGTGAAGTTGAAACCAAATCATGGTATTCAATTTCCGCTTCGGCAAGGGCTGACTCAGATGACCATGACCAGTAAACTGGTTTTGCACCACGGTAGATATAGCCTTTATTAGCCATCTCACCAAATACACGGATTTGGGCTGCTTCATAGTCTGGAGTTAAAGTCACATATAAATTTTCCCAGTCACCTGACATCCCCAAGCGCTTGAAATCATCACGTTGTTTATAAACTTGAGAAAGAGCGTACTCACGGCAAAGTTTTAAGTACTCAACCAAGTCCATTTCTTTGCGCTTAACACCTTGCTTTGCCAAAACTTGCTCGATTGGCAAACCATGTGTATCCCAACCTGGGATATAAGGTGCGTTAAAACCTGACATAGACTTAGAACGAATGATGATATCTTTTGAGATATGATTCATGGCATGTCCAACGTGGATATTTCCGTTTGCGTATGGAGGGCCATCATGCAAGACAAAATGCGGTTTTCCCTGGTTCAATTCTTGACGACGTTGGTAAAGTTTTGCATCTTCCCATTCCTTTTGCCAAACTGGTTCTTTGGTAGGAAGTCCTGCTCGCATTGGGAAAGCTGTTTTCCCAAGGTTAAGGGTATCTTTGAGTTTCATGGTATCTCCTTTATAAATAATAACAAATTAAAAACCACGATTGCCAAAAAGGACGAAAATCGTGGTACCACCTTTATTCGGAAAAAGATTTAGTCTTTCTCCCTCTTATCCCGTAACGTGGGGAACGTCAAATCTTACTTCATTCAGACTTGAGTTTTTGAGAGGATAATCTTATCGTTAGGGAATGCAGGACTCACACCATCTCCTGCTCGCTGGAAATATAAGGATAAGATATTGTTCTCAGATTATTTCTTATAAAATTGTAACAGATTCTTGCGGTGCCGCAAAACCTGGTTCTGAGCTTACAGCTTCAGTAGCTGGTGTTGGTCCTGAGTAATAGCTTGGAGCTACTTCTGGCTCTTCATACATTGGACCAACTGGATGAGCTGGACTTTCTTCAACAACCGGAGCTGGTGAAACCACTTGTTCCTGCTCAGCTCTTGCTTCGGCTTCTGCAAGTTCCTTATTAGCCGCTTCGATACGCGCTTGCAACTCAGCCATTTCCTCGGGAGAAAACTGGCGAGTAATATCAATTGGTTCTTCCTCTGTATGTTGTTGCAAGACAGAGTCACCTAAGACTTCGCTGACCACTTCTTTGAAAGCTTCATCACTTGTCTGAAGATAAGTCGCTGTTGGGCGAAGAATATCTTCCCAATCTGAAGATTCAACAATTGCTAACTGGCTCTCAATTGTAGATTTAAGACGTTGATGGAAGACACGACTCTTGTTCTTCAATTCTTCTGTTTCAACAGCAACCTTCTTAGCATTGTCAGTTGCTTGACGAAGAATTTCATTTGCCTTGTACTTAGCTTCTTCCAGCAAGCGTTGTGCATCTTGCTCTGCTTGGTGGATAATATTATTTGCACGTTCAGTTGCAGCATGTTTTACTCGCTCAGCTGTATCCTGTGCAATCAATACAGATTGACTCAATGAATCTTTCATCTCATCAAAGTAAGACAAACGTTCTTCCAAGCTTTTAATATGTAATGCCTTATCATGATTAGAGCGAACCAAATCTTCATAATCACGGACTACAATATCTAAAAATTCATCTACTTCTTCTTGATCAAACCCTCTAAAGCGTGTACTAAAGGTTTTATCTTTAATTTCTAACGATGTAATTGGCATATTTTTCCTCACTTACTTAATAACAATTGGACCGTTAATTTCTTTTTATCTTTTTTTGTTTGCCCATTATCTCTAACGAGTTTCAATCGACCAAATTTCCTTACACTAATCAGATCACCAACTTGAACTACATAATCTGATTTTTCAACTAAATGGTAATTCACTTGGACTGCCTGTTTTTCAATTAACTGACTTGCCTGATTTCTAGACAGCTTGAAGACACCTGCCAGAAAAACATCTAATCTAGAACTAGCAATACAAATATCTAATTCTTGATAATCTTCTACAGTAGCAATTCTCTCAGTAAAATCCCGTTCTTCTAGACGAACCGGTAAACGAGCAATTTTCGTAATGCCGTCTTGAAAAAGGAGCATAAACTGTCGATTTATGATAATCTGTGCTCTCTCTTCGTTGACTAAGATATCACCAAATAGCTTCCTATCGATTCCTAGCTGATTTAAAACAGTTCCTAATATTTTTGCATGCGTTAGGCGTTCAAACTTATTAGGATAGACTATTTCTTGCAAGGAAAGTTCAAAATCAGAGAATTCCGGCTCAAAATAATCAGGATACAGGAGTACCCGTACATATTCAGTTTCAAGAAACTGCCGACTGCTCATATAGGAGATGCCGTTGGTCGATGCTAGAACCTTTAAAATCTTTTCTTGATGGGGATTTACAAAGGGTGTTAAAAAAGGAGAATAAGAATCTTCTACCTTTTTTATCCATTCTAATCCTTTATCAATAAAAGACGAATCATTCTTAGAAAAGTGTTGATAAATCATCTTGTTCATAGAAAGATCACTAAAAGTCGAATCAACTGCTCCCCTAGGAAGTGAACTAGTAATACCGCAATCCAGACAGACAAGTCAAGACCTGCAATCTGGAGGGGCAAACGTTGCAAGGGAGCTATTATCGGTTTCACTAAACTAATAATCAAGCGTCCAAGACGTGATTCATAAGCATTGGGAAACCAAGACATCAGAGCAAACACGATTAAAATCAGTGAATAGATATCCACTGCATTTTGAACAAAACGAATGAGAAAGATCATTATCTCACTCTCGTACGTTTCATATCAAAGCCAAATTCACCATTTTGTGATTCATCTGGAATTTTGATATCTTCAATATTGACGACAACATCAACTGGTGTCAGCAGGTACATAGTAGATGCTACCTTTTTCATGTTACCAGCTAAAACGTGACGCGCCCCATCCAGATAGTCCAAACAACGACGAGCTTGAACTTCTGTCATATATTGGAAATCAATCAAAATACTTTCGTTACCAGCTAATAAATCAACAATATCTGTGGCATCTTCGTATTTACGTGGATAACGAACATCAATTGTCACTTTATCAGTAGAACGTTGACTTTGCATAGCCAACTCTTGTTGACGGGCATGAAGACGGGTGATGTTTTTATCTTTAGATGGCGTGCTACCAGCTTGTTGAGGCAACTCTTGAACAGAAGGGACTGGAGTCACAATCGGCTCTTCAGCTTTAGGCTGATAAGTAGTACCAACATCTTCTCCATCTTCTGTAAAATAATCTATAAATTTATCAAATCTATCTTTTAAAGACATATTTCTTTCCTATTTAAAAAATGCTGTACCAATTCTGACAAATGTTGAGCCAAATTCAATCGCTTCCTTGTAGTCACGACTCATACCCATACTCAAGTCCGTCATTGGCATATTGGGAATTTGTTTTTCTCTAATTTCTAGTTGCAAATCCTGCGTAGCTTTAAAAATTTCTTTCAACTCATCACTACTAGCTTCAAAAGGAGCCATGGTCATCAAGCCGACATATTCAATTTTATCTAAGGTGGCCAATTCTGGCAAGAGCTCCAATAGTTCTTCCTTTGAAAAACCATGTTTGCTCTCTTCCCTTGAGATATTTACTTGTAAGAAACACTTAACAACTCGGTCACTTCTTTTTTGAATTTCCTCTGCTAGCTTTAATGAATCCAAAGCATGGAAATAATCAACATACTGAATGACATCTTTGACCTTGCGTCTTTGCAAGGTTCCAATCAAATGCCAGGTAATATTTCTATCTTTTAAAGCTTCATATTTCTCAAGAAATTTATCCACACGATTTTCACCAATATGATGCACACCTAGCGGAAGCAAAGCCTCCGCTGTCGGTACGTCTACATATTTTGTAACAGCAACAACCGAAACAGAATTGGCTTCTCTTCCTGACTGCTGACTTGCATCTTTTATTTGTTGAAAAACACGTTCTGTATTTTCTTTCAAATTCATTTACTTAACGATTTTTGAAAAATGGAGGAGTGTCTAATTCATCCTCATCGTGTAAAGATGGCGCTTCGAAACGTTCAACTGGTGATACCACTGAATCAGTTGGTCGAACAATTGTCTCACGACGCAAGTCCCAATCACCAAATGCTGAAGTTTGAGAAGTTTCTGTGCGACGAGGTGCTGGACTTGGAATTTCTGCAGTTTCAGCCATATCAAACTGACGATTATGATTGTGTGCATGACTAGGACTTACTTGTTCATGACGAACAGCTTGTCTTGGTGCATGGCCCACAACTTTTTCCACACGATCTTGACGAACACCAGTTGCAACGACTGTAACACGGATTTCATCTTTCATGTTTTCATCGATTGATGTTCCAAGCCAAATGTTCACTCCTTGGCCAGCTGCTTGGTTGACGATCTCTGAAGCTTCTTCTGCCTCAATCAAAGTCAAGTCGAGACCACCAGTAACGTTGACGATGACATCCTCAGCACCGTCAATAGTTGTTTCAAGAAGTGGTGAGTAGATTGCCTTACGAGCTGCTTCTACCACACGTTCTTCACCACTACCGATACCGATACCCATTAGGGCGTTTCCTTTATTTGCCATAACTGTTTTCACATCGGCAAAGTCAAGGTTAATCAAACCAGGATTTGTAATCAAATCAGTAATCCCTTGAACACCTTGGCGAAGTACGTTATCTGCTTCGCTAAGAGCTTCAAGAAGTGGAGTTTTCTTATCAACAATTTCAAGCAAGTTGTTGTTTGAAATAATCAATAGAGTATCTACATGCTCACGAAGTTGATTGATTCCTTCTACAGCATACTGACCACGTTTGCTTCCTTCGAAACCGAAAGGACGTGTCACAACACCAACTGTAAGAGCACCTAAATCTTTAGCAATGCGGGCAATAACAGGAGCTGCACCAGTACCAGAGCCACCTCCCATACCTGCAGTAATGAAGACCATATCTGCTCCAGTAATAGCTTGAGTCAAGGCTTCTTCGCTTTCTTCAGCAGCCTTTTGACCAACTTCAGGTCGACCGCCAGCACCCAAACCACGAGTCAATTTAGGGCCTAACTGAATTACAGTCTCAGCTTTTGTACTACTCAAAGCTTGTACATCTGTGTTTGCTGCGATAAATTCTACGCCTGCAACACCTTCGTCAACCATGCGGTTAATGGCGTTACCACCACCTCCACCAACACCGATTACTTTAATCACTGCACCTTGAGCTGCTGCTGTATCAAATGAAAATGTCATAGTTTATTTTTCCTCTTTTATTCATCAAACATGCTTCCGATTAAGCCACGGAAACGATCTGCGATTTTTGGTTTGTTTTGAGAAGATACTTTATCTTCTTTCGGAGCAACTACGTTTGTAGAAGCTGATTGCTCTACCTCAGTATTTTGAACTGGTTGAATAGGGGTAGGTTGTGCTACTTGCGTAACACGTTGAATCATCCCACCGAAATTAATTGGTTGGTGACGCAAAGTATCTTCACCCTTGACTGCTCGTTGTGCTAACAAATGCACCTCAGTCAATTGACCAGCAAATTCAGACAAGCTAATCACATGAGCGAAGGCAGGATTACGGATTCCAACTTGATTTGGAACGTAAAGTTTGACGCCGACGCCAAACACTTCCTGTGCAAGTTCTACAATACCTGGTAAAATAGCATTTCCACCAATCAGAACAATCCCACCTGGAAGATCCAACAAATGTCTTCTTTCCAACTCTTGTTTGATTTGTTCAAAAATGTGCTTAATGCGGGCTGAAATAATCTCTGCTAGGTAGCTTTCTGTAACTTCTACAGGTTCTACTTCACCAATTACTTCAACTTGGAAGGTTTCATTACTTGCAAGTGAAGGGTAGGCTTCACCATAGTTCAATTTCAATCCTTCAGCTAGTTTTTGTGAAGTCTTCAAGACCTTAGAGATATCTTTTGTGACATAATCTCCACCTTCTTGAAGAATATTTGTAAACTGGAGTTCTTGGTTACGGATTGTAGCAACAGTTGTTTGACCTGCTCCCATATCAATCACAGTAGCTCCAAATTCACGCTCTCCTTCGTTCAAGACAGAACGAACCAAAGCCAATGGTGAAATAATAATATTTTCAACCTGAACACCTGAGCGCTCAACTGTCTTACGTAAATTGTGAAGAATAGTACGTGGACCTGTGTAAAGCAAACCACGCATTTCAAGACGAACCCCCATCATACCACGTGGGTCACGAATACCTTGGAAACCATCTACGATAAATTCTTCTGGAATAAAAGTAATGACTTCACGATCTGGTGTCATACTCTTTGTCAAGGCTGATTTAACAACATTTTCAACATCTTGATCTGTAATTTCTTTTGTATCAGATGTAACTGGAATCATACCTTGAGTTGGTTCTACTTGCAAAAGATTTCCAGGCAAACCAACATTCACTGATTTGATTGAAATGCCAGCTTTCTCTTCTGCTTGGGAAATAGCTGACTTGATAGCAGTTGCTGCTGCTTCAATATCAACGATAATCCCATCCTTTACACCTTTACTCTTGGCATTACTTACACCAATTACATTAAGTTCACCATTTCTAAGCTCGGCAACCAATACTTTAATCGAATTAGTTCCGATATCTAAGCCTGTAAAAAAACCATCTCTAGCCATTACATCGCATCCTCTCTCTTCCAAGTTTCAAACTTCTATTCAATATAGCTAAAATAGGGCATAGCTATTCACAGAATATTATAACACAAAAAATCCAATCGTGCTTAGTTTTTCCTAAATTTACTTACCATTTTTTCACATTCGCTCATCAAATTTTTTTATTTTCCAAACAAGTTATAAAAAATCAGATTTATGAAAAAAAGAAAGCTCATTTCTAAGCTTTCTTTGCAATCATTTTTTCTGCTTCTTGTTCTAAAAATAGTTCCAAGATTTTCTTTGTTAATGTAATCGCTGCTGATAAGGCCAGGGAAACGATTAAATAATTAGCTACTAAGCCATGGTCTCCAACCAATGGTGGTTTTGTCAAGAATCCGTAATCTCCACCTGTTACTAAATTGACCACAAAAATCAAGGCATTTAGTCCAAAGGTCATAAGAAAAATTCTTTTCACATCAAGCATTTTTGCGTCGTACTGTTTCAAGAGATAAACCAGTGAATTTCCTAAGAGTGCTAAGTGTCCAAAGATAAAGGATAAAATCGCAATATGCGGGAATGGGTAAGGATCTGGCACGGGATAAACAAAGGCTGCTAATGTCCCAAATGTTCCTAGTAATGCAAAATACTGCCGATATTTGGATTGACCAGGAAGCAAAAGCACCACAAACATAGCCATACGGCAATGGTAAAAGGGTAAGCTTTCTGACAATGGCATATGATTAACCCCGTACCATCCATAAAGCAGGATTAACTGAACTGCCTGCAAGATTTGGAAAAATCGTTGATAAGCCTTCTTTTCACGATAACGATAGGCTGTATAAAAGGTCAAGGCCAAGAGTGTAAATATACTGACATACCAAAAAAGGTCAAATTTGGGTGGTTCTGTTGCTTGGGTCGTAAAAAAAATATCCCATAAATTCATCTAGTCTTCCTCATGATTCAAAATTTTCCTGCATTTTATTATACCATGCTATTTAAGAAAAATGAATTTAGAAATACGATAATTATCTTCTTAGTCAAGATATTGCTCCCTCTGACCTTGATAAACCTGCCAAAGAATCTCTATTTGCTCCTTGGTAATGCGTTTTTCAGATAAGGCTGGCAGTTGGTCAATGGCAAAAAATTGAAGGTCAGCAATTTCTTGATTTTTTTGGAATTGTCCATCAAGAAGCTTACATTCAAAAACAAACTTTGCATATTGCTTGCTCTGTAGTTGGAAACGATTGGTATCAAAAACAGCTAGTAGTCTTTCTACTTTAGCTTCAAAACCGGTTTCTTCTTCAATTTCCTTGAGAATATTTTCTGTTGGAGAATAGCCGACTTCACCAAAGCCACCTGGCAAAGCCCAATCATTCTCTCCTTGTCCCCTAACCAGACAAATCTTTTCGTCCTCAACAATCCAAGCACGGACGTCCATTAAAGGAGTCGCATAAGCGGAGGTCGGTTTCAAGAGTTCTGCCACTTCGTCTGCATCAAGGTCTGATACCTGATTCAACATTTCAGATAACAGACTTCGCAAGTCTTCGTAGCGCTCACGGTCAAAAGGATCTTTTGTAAAGGTTAAGCCAGTATCTGTAAGGGCAATCATTCTTTGCAGATACTTAACAAAATCACTTGGCTTCATTTTCTAAACTTTCTACCAACTTGGCTAGGTTCATAGAGTTGGAGCCTTTGAGCAGGATTTGGTCATTAGCTCCAAGGCTTTCTTTGACCTGCTTGACTAGGTCTTCAAATTTGTCTTGATCTTCTGTTTTCTTGAAATAGTAAACGTGGCCGATTGGGAACATTTGACTAGCCAATTGGGCTAATTCAGCAATGTCTTCTCCATAGAAAATAACGGTATTCAGCACATCAGGCGAGAGGCTCAAAATCATCTGATTATGAAGCTGAATAGACTGGTCACCAAGCTCCTTCATATCCGCCAACACTGCAATTTTCTTGCCACCTTCATTGGCTGGAATGGCAGAGAATGTCTCCAAAATCAGCTTCATAGCAGTTGGATTGGCATTATATACGTCTGACAGGATATCTGCTCCATTGGCTGCTTTCTTCCACTCAGTACGATTACGCGTCAATTCAAGACCTTGGAAAGACTGACGAATTTGCTCCTCTGAAACTCCTTCTTGTAGGGCAACATAGGATGCAATCATAGCATTGGTGGCATTGTACTTGCCAGTTACTGGCAAATCAAGGTCTTGCTCCAAGAAATTGGCCTTAAAGGTCAAGCTATCCTTGCGCTCAATCAAGTCTATGATTTCCAGCTCTGCTCCTTGACCAAATCGAACCACCTTTTTATCAGCTGGCAAGTAGGCCTCTACAATAGAGTCAGCCGGTGCCAAAAGCAAAGAACCCGATTCCATACCATCTGCAATTTGCAATTTCCCTTTGGCAATTTCCGAACGGTCTTTGAAAAAGGCCAAATGGGCTTCGCCAACCAAGGTCACGATGGCTGTTTTTGGATGAGCCAATTCAGACAAGAGATGGATATCTCCCAAGTGATCCTGCCCCATCTCCAAGACCAACTTTTCTGTTCCTTCAGGCATATGGAGAACTGTGTATGGAAGACCAATCTCATTATTGTAGTTGCCTTGTGTCTTATAGGTTTTGTAGGTTGTTGATAGCAAGTGCGCTAACATATCCTTGGTCGTTGTTTTACCATTTGAACCCGTAACCGCAAAGACATCAACAGCTGTTTTTTCAAGATAGTAGGCTGCTAGTTGCTGAAAGGCAGTCAGAACATCATCTACTAGAATGTAGGGATGATTTGCGACCTTTTTCTCAGACAGGGTTACTACTGCACCATTTTCAAAGGCTGTTTCGATAAAGTCATGGCCATCACGCGCACCTTTGAGGGGCACAAATAAATCTCCTGTCGCAATCAAACGACTGTCAAACTCAGCCTTTTCTAACTGAGCATCTGCAAAAAGACTGATATCATTTTTAGCTCCTACAACTTGAGCCACTTCATGGATTGTTAATTTCATTTCTACTCCTTTAAAAAGGGTTGAAGTCCGAGAACTCTAGTCACCTTGCAGTGATAGTTCTGGCTCCCACCCTCTCTTTCATTTTTATAACAAATGCGCTTCGCGCTTGTCAAAACTTTCCTTGGCAAGGTCCACCAAACGCTCGATTAGTTCTGGGTAGCTGATTCCCATATTGTCCCAAAGTAGTGGATACATAGACCACTGGGTGAAACCTGGCATGGTATTGAGCTCGTTGAGGAAAACCTCTCCCTTGTCTGTATAGAAGAAATCGCAACGAGAGAGACCGAGCCCACCAATGGCACGGAAGGCAGTTTCTGCATTTTGACGCATGACAGCTACCACATCATCACTGATCTTAGCTGGGATATCCATGGTAATCTTGTTATCAATATACTTGGCATCGTAGTCATAAAAGGCTACATCCTTGACTACTTCCCCTGGAAGCGTGCTTTTGACATCGTAGTTGCCCAAGAGACCAACCTCGATTTCACGGGCATTTACCCCTTGCTCTACCAAGACACGGCTGTCATATTGGAAGGCAAGTTTCAAGGCTTGACGGAGTTCTTCTTGATTTTCAGATTTTGAAATACCGACACTTGAACCCATGTTTGATGGTTTTGTGAAAACTGGATAAGTCAATTTTTCTTCAACTTCGGCAATTTTAACAGTCACATCATCACCTTCGACAATGGCCACATAAGGAACTTGGGCAATCCCGACAGATTCTAAGACACGCTTGGTCGTGATTTTATCCATGGCAAGACTAGATGACAAGATGTTACAACCGACGTAAGGCATTTTCAAAACTTCAAGGAATCCTTGAACAGAGCCATCCTCTCCCATCGGACCATGAAGAACTGGAAAGACCACCGCACCTTCTTCGTAGATAGCACTTGGAGCAACTTTCTTATCCCAATCGATTGTTTCATTGGTCATAAGACGGTCCTCTTGACCTGGAGTCTGGCTAAATTCTTGCGTTTTAATAAAGTCACCTGACTGGCTGATGAAGAAAGTCTTGACTGTGAAACGGTCGTAGTTGACCGCACGCATCACACTTTCAGCTGAAAGAACAGAGACTTCACGCTCTGCACTACGTCCACCGTATAAAAGAATAATCGTTTGTTTCATATTATTGGTTCCAATTCTAATAGAATACTCATTCTTTAGTATATCATATTTGCTTCTTTTTTGAAACTTGAACCTGATACTGGTCTTCAAGTAATCTAAAAAGAGACCGATAAAACTAATATCGGCCTCCATGATTTTTGTATAAATGAATTGAGTGTGTTCATTTGTCTAGACTTACAACTCTGTTCGATTTTCAATGGCTCGTAAGAGTGTAACTTCATCCGCATACTCAATATCCGCTCCGACAGCGAGACCTCGTGCTAGACGCGTAACCTTGATACCAGCTGGCTTGAGCAAACGTGAAAGATACATGGATGTCGCTTCCCCATCTGCTGTAGCATTTGTTGCTACGATTACTTCTGAAACTTCACTATCCATAAGACGAGTCATAAGGCTCTTGAGATTGATATCATCTGGACTGACGCCATTCATTGGAGAAATAAGGCCATGCAGGACATGATAGAGTCCATGGTATTCTTGGATATTCTCCATGGCTGCCACATCGCGACTATCTTCGAGAACCAGAATCGTTGTCTGGTCACGAGTCGGATCGGTACAGATAGAGCAAGGATCGTCATCAGTCAGGCGACCGCAGATGGAACAGTAGGTCAGCTCTCTCTTAGCAGAAAGGAGATTTTTAGCAAATTCATTGACATCGTCATCAGACATTCCAATAGTATAGAAGGCCAGACGGGTAGCCGTCTTAATCCCGATACCCGGTAACTTAGAATAACTGTCAATTAGCTTGGCAATAGGTGTTGGATAAAGCATATATTCCTTTCTAGTTCATTGGATGATGTTGGTTATAGAGGTTGATAATATCGCGCGCAATGGAAGGTCCGACACCATTTGTAAGATTGGTGTTATGCGGAAAGACAACAGCCACAGCGATTTGAGGATTATCTGATGGGGCATAGGCCACGGCGTTGGTGTTGTTAGCTTCTTGACCTCCCGCAACATAACTTTCAGCAGTACCCGTTTTCCCACTAATGGATACAGCTGCACCATTGGAAAAGGCACGACCGGTTGTCAAAGCACTACCACCATGTGACACTTGATAAAAGCCTTGTTGGAGGATGGAAACATCAGACTCAGAAATATTAATTTTATTCATTTCCTTGGTATCAACAGTTTGGATTAAGTCCCCTAAGCCTCCTTGTTCATTGTTTCCATAAATCCCCTCGACAATGTGAGGTGCAATCCGAACACCGTTGTTGGCAATAGTTCCAACGTACTGGGCCAATTGCATTGGGGTGTAGTTATCAAACTGACCAAATGCATTGGTAATGTAATTAGCGAAATTATACTCTTTTGGTATAAAACCAGTTGACTCATTTGGAAGGTCAATGCCTGTTGAGGCTCCAAGACCATATTCCGCAAATGTCGAACGAAGTTTTCCCATAGCTGTTTCCAAATTGCTGGTTCCAACAAACATATTTGGTTGATAGGTCTGGCCCATGATTCCAAGAGCGGTTTGAACCACGTAAGCATTAGATGAATACTCCAAGGCTTCCACAGCTGTAATAGGAAAAGATCCATATGCCAATTTATACCAAGAATAAATTGGAGCTGAACCTTGGAAAACAATAGGCTGATCTGTTAAGGTTTGGTTTCCTGATAAAACACCATTTTCCCAACCTGAGCTGATGGTAGCGGCCTTAACAACCGAACCGGGTACAAAGACATTGGTCACAGTTCCCAAGGAATCCTGTGTTAACTCTCCCGTGTTCAGGTCATGTTTGATCCCTGACATGGATAACACAGCACCTGTTTTTGGATTTAGAGCAACTGCATACACACCCTCAGAATACTTGGCTCCACCATTTCCTAGCTCGGAATTGAAATAACTTTTCAGCAAAGCATCCACACTATCTTGGAAGGCCAAATCAATGGTCAGTTTAATATTATTCCCTTTGGTACCATCTTCGATATTTTCGACACTTTCCATATTGCCATACTTGTCTAGCTGGATTTCTTTCACAGAGCGTTTTCCTTGCAAGGTTTCTTCATATTGTTTTTCTAGATAAGAGGTTCCAACACGGTCATTTAGAGAATAACCCTTTTTGATATAAGCATCTGCTTCTTCAGCTGGAAGACCGGCTTTTTCACTGGATACACTTCCTACTATAGACGAAAGTGAAGTCTCTAGGACCTTTCGATCCCACGAGGTTGAAATACTGATACCAGGTAAATTCTTAGAGGCCGAAGCTATCAAGGCAATCTGAGTATCTGTCAAGGAATCTGTCGCAATGGTTCCTGTCGCAAAATTTTCAACTGCATTAAGTTGGCTAAAGAGGTAAATTTCTTTCTTTTCGTCATCCGAGTAGGTCAATTGACTTGGATCGATACTTTCAACAGTATTGTTGTAAAGCTCGGATTCAGATAATTGATTGCCATCAGAATCAAGTCGCTTATCACGTGGTAAACTTTCCACTGCTTTCTTATAGACATCTTGATCTGCCAGGTAATAGTCCGCCAACTGTCGGTCAGTCAATATTGGAGAAGAAACTCCCACATAAGCCAGCAACTTCTTGGCTGTTTCTTTTAAATCTGCAGCCGTCATTTTGTTGTTCCTTGTAAAAGATACAACTTGCTTGATGGTGTTTTCGACGAGAGGTTTCCCTGTTGCATCGTAGATTTGTCCACGGGCTGAACTAGTGGTCACCTTTGTTTTACTTGCCGATGCTAGTTTTGTCTCATAAAAATCTTTGTTCAAAACCTGCATGTAAAGCAGGCGACCAATGATGGTCATAAAGAGCAAAATAACAATTGAAAACAATAAATTAAGCCGAATCGGAATCGAATGGCTATCAAATTTTCTCATACAAGTCAGTCTCGTTTCTATTTAAAATCTTACTCTTCATTGTACCATAATTTGAGAAGAAAATTATGGAAAAGGAAAAAGCTTTTTTCCTTTTTACGGGAAAATACGATTTTATTTATCTATCCCTATATTATATGATATAATAAATGTAAAAGTTCGATGACCCAGTCTTTTTCCAATACGACTCATTTAAAGGAGCCTTTCTATGGACAAACCAGATATAGCAACCATCATTGATTCCCACTTCGAAGAAATGACAGATTTAGAGCAAGAAATCGCTCGCTATTTTTTACAATCTGAAACCATTGCAGATGATTTATCATCACAGCAAGTCACTCAAAAATTACATATTTCTCAGGCTGCTTTGACCCGCTTTGCTAAAAAGTGTGGTTTTACAGGCTATCGAGAATTTATTTTCCAATACCAACACCAAGCAGAGAAACAAGACACCCATTCTCACAAACACAGTCCACTGACAAAACGAGTCCTTAGAAGCTACAATCACATGCGGGAACAAACACAGGACTTGATTGACGAAAAACAACTTGAACGAATCGCCCAGTTAATCGAAGATGCTGATCGTGTCTACTTCTTTGGAACAGGTAGTTCTGGCCTTGTCGCTCGTGAAATGAAATTGCGCTTTATGCGTCTAGGTGTGGTCTGCGAGGCCTTGACTGATCAAGACGGCTTTGCTTGGACAACCAGCATTATGGATGAAAATTGTCTCGTACTCGGTTTCTCACTTTCTGGCACAACACCTTCTATTTTAGATAGTCTATTAGACGCTAAGGAGATGGGGGCAAAGACTGTACTCTTTACAAGTGTTCCCAATAAAGATAGTCAGACCTATACAGAAAACGTTCTTGTTGCTAGCCACAGTCAGCCTTCCTACATTCAACGTATATCTGCTCAACTTCCTATGCTCTTCTTTATCGATTTGATTTATGCCTATTTTTTGGAAATCAATCGCGAAAGCAAGGAAAAAATCTTTAATAGCTACTGGGAAAATAAAAAACTCAACGGTTATCGTAGACAGAAACGAATAAGAAAATCCTAGTTTGGTTCAACCAAACTAGGATTTTCTTATCAAGTTCCTTGATTTTCTTTATAATTGTGAGATAATAAAGAAAATATATAAAGGAGTTATATAAAATGGTTATAGCAAATTCAAATAAAATTGTGACCTTCCAAGCTAATAGAGAATTGGTAAATGATGCCATGGAAGTGTTAAAAGAAAAAAATCTTTCTCTTTCATCGGCACTCAGATTATTTTTAAAGAATGTTGCCGTAACAAATGAAGTAGATTTACTTAGTGAAGAGGAATTGGAGAAGGAGTATTTATTTAGACAATTACAAGCAGAAGTTCAAGAAAGTTATGCTAAGATTGAGGCTGGGAATTACTTGACAGATGAGGATGTTGTGACACGCTATGGATTATAAAAAATATAGGATTTTGTATTCTCCTAGAGTGATTGATAGTTTGGATAAAATATATCAGTATATAGCAGAGGAAATCGGTTCTGTAGAGGCTGCGAGGCGAAAAGTGGCGAGTATCAGAAAAGATATGAATCGTCTAGAAATTTTCCCCCAAGCTGGATTTGATGCTGATGAAAAATTTGGTAAGAAATTAGACCCTCGCTATCAAACGCGAGGATTGACCTTGAGTAAGGATTACATCGTATTGTATACAATTGTTGAGGATACCGTCAGACTTGCTTATTTACTTCCTTCAAAAAGTGATTACATGAAATTATTTAGGACTAAGTCAAGATATGACTAATTCATAATCTAGAAGATGTATGTTTAGTGATGAATAAAAATCCTAGTTTGGCTGAGCCAAACTAGGATTGTTTTGTCTTGAAATGGTAATAAGCTCCCAACATACCTGCTGTATTTTGGTGATGGGCAAATTCTAATCGTGTTTTTTCAGCTAGGCTTGGCACCAAGGCATCTTTCAAAGCTTTTCGAATTTTAGGCTTGAGGATAGCCTCTTGCCCCATGATACCGCCACCGAGAATGACTACTTCTGGATTGACCACATAGCAAATATTTGCCAGACCTTTTCCTAGATAGTCTACCATACGGTCAATACCAGCCATACAAATCTTGTTGCCTTCAGTGGCTTCCTTGAAAATGCGTCGGCCATTCCACTGGTCAACTGGATTTCCATGAGCTGCTGCTACATACTCCACCAAAGCTGTCGTAGAGGCCAAGTCTTGGAAATCTCCATCCTGCATATGCATATAACCGACTTCGCAGGCTGAATTGCTAAATCCATGGAAGACTTTCCCATCCATAATCAAGCAACCACCGATACCGGTTCCAATGGTCAAGCAAAGGGTGACACTCGCTCTCTTGCCTGAACCAGATACCGCTTCAGCAAGACCTGCACAGTTGACATCATTTTCAATCTCACAAGGAATATTAAAGCTAGTCTCGATTTCCTTCTTGAACTGAGTTCCTGCATAGTTAGGGATTTGAGGCCCAGCATAGAAAATCTCACCCTTATCTGGATCCACCATTCCTGCAGAAGAAATAGCAACACCTGCTACTGGGCCTTTTTCTAAATAGCTGGCTACGATATCTTTGGTCTTTTGTAAGATATGAGGTCCACCTTTATGCGCCTCTGTTGGCATTTCATGCGATTCAACAAGTTGGCCTTCTTGGTCGATCAAACCATATTTGATATTTGTTCCACCGATATCAATTGCAACGTAGTGTGTCATAAATACCTCCTTATGGATTAGAGGAAGCGCTCCTTGGTTTCACGAATCAAGGCTGCAGCTGCTTCTACAACTGGACGATCTTCTTCAGTCACTGGTGTCAACGGTGAACGAACAGAACCAATATTCAATCCTTCATTGATCTTCAAGACTTCCTTAATTACACCGTACATATTTCCATGTGCAGCAGTCAATTTGCCAATGATTGCATTGATAGCGTATTGCAACTCACGCGCTGTTTCTAAGTCTTTGTCCGCAATCAACTGATTGAGTTTCAAGAAGAGTTCTGGCATAGCACCATAAGTACCACCGATACCAGCTTTAGCACCCATGAGACGGCCACCTAGGAACTGTTCATCTGGACCGTTAAAGACAATGTGGTCTTCTCCCCCAAGACTGACAAAGGTTTGGATATCTTGAACTGGCATAGAAGAGTTCTTAACACCGATAACACGAGGATTTTTCAACATTTCAGTGTAAAGGCTTGGAGTCAAAGCAACCCCTGCCAATTGAGGAATGTTATAAATCACATAGTCTGTATTTGGAGCTGCAGAACTGATATCGTTCCAATATTTAGCAACTGAGTATTCTGGCAAGCGGAAATAAATCGGCGGAATCGTTGCAATAGCATCTACTCCTAAGCTTTCAGCATGACGAGCAAGTTCCATACTATCTTTGGTATTGTTGCAAGCAACGTGAGCAATAATAGTCAACTTACCTTTGGCAACTGCCATGACTTCTTCCAAAATTAACTTGCGATCTTCAACGCTTTGGTAGATACATTCACCAGAAGAACCATTGACATAAAGACCTTGAACACCTTTATCAATGAAGTATTGAACCAAGGCACGCGTACGCTCTGGACTTACTTCTCCTTGATCATCATAACATGCGTAGAAGGCTGGAATGACACCTTCGTATTTTTTTAAATCTGACATAGATTTTCTCCTAAGATTTCTTTTTTTCTGCTAAAAGCAGGGATTTATTCTTTACGTTTTTAGTATACACCTTATGAAAAACGCTTTCAATATCTTGTGTACACTTAGATTTTAGTTTCGATATGAATTTTGAAATGTTTATGGCTTGAAAGTAGTTTCATAGACAAGCCATCCTATTGGTATTTTGCGAAAATTTTCTCCATCAATCCAGCCTGGATAAAGACCAAGAGTCCAAATCCAAAAAGCAGGAAGGCTGAGCCACCTAAAAGTAAACTGAAGGCGGACAGATAAAGAACCATCACAATAAGAAAGAGAATAGCTAACATGAGGAAGAACCAAGGAAAGTTAAAACTTGCCAAGATAAGTCCTTTTTGCAGCACTTCTTTCCAAGTTAAATCATAGCGCGCAGCTATGGGATAGCTAGCCAACATCACGATAGTGAGGAAGATAAGAACGCCTAGACAAATAGCTTTCACCATTTGGAAAGGCATAGCTGTCTGACCCCAAAAGAGATAAAGATCTAGAATGCTTAATGAAACAATGCCCAACTCAAGCAGACCTAACTGAAGACCTAGCTTCAGATTTTGCTTGAAAGCTCTTAAATAGATTCTAAAGACAGGCACACGTCTGCTCTTCTTAATCTCAAACATAGTCTCGTAGAGGCTAATTTTAGCCACTCCAATCGTCACGATGGGCAAACAAGAGACGACAAAAAGAAGATTGGCTGTCACGATATCCAAGACCTTCTCACTAAAACGCATGAGAAAGTTATCTGTATCAAATGCTGCCTTGATAAGGCTTACTCCTTTTTGTGCCATATTTGCTCCTCCTTATTTTTTAGTCAATCAAAATTTTAAAGAGATATTTGCGAACCTTCTGTTCCATACCTGCATAGCCATTTGGCTGGTGTGGTTCTCCTGGAAAGAAAATCGCAAAATTGTGATAACCCAACAAGAGTGGGTATTTTTCATGACAATGCACAAAGCCAATGTCACTAGCTTCGTCGAATGCTACTGCCTCGTCTTTGATACGTGAACCGTAGCTCGAATATTCATGTCCTTCTACCAGCAAATGCAAATCTGCATAGTTCTTATGATGCTCAAATTGATCATTTTCAGCTTGATTGAGGACATTTTCCTGAACAACTAGAAAGACCTTGTCCCCGTCAATCTCATACTTACCTAATTCGAAAGAATCCTTACTGTGCTGGTAGAGATAGTCGATAGCCTTGTCTAGATTGGGATGAATTCCTTTGTAAAAGGTGATGTTTTTCAAATCGTCAAAAATCATACTCTTTCCTTCGTTTCTGATAGTTAACTAAAATCATAAATTAAGTTGATAAGTGTCTAACAAAATATCTAAGGTAAGCAAATACCCAACATTTTGTAGACACTTATAACTCTATATTCTCTAAATCTATAAAATATATTTCTGTATCTTGATAGATTGATTTTCCTATACTCAATGAAAATTGAAGAACAAACTAGGAAGCTAACCGCAGGCAATACTTAAGTATGGCAAGGTGACGCTGACGTAGTTTGAATTCAATTTTCGCAGAGTATTAACCTTTGACCGCTCCCATAGTAATACCCTGAGTGAAGGATTTTTGGAAGACTAGGAAGACTGTTACGATTGGAACTGCTGCAAGAGCGGCACCTGCCATGATCAAACCATAGTTGGTTGCCATTTCAGCTTGCATAGTCGCAACCCCAAGTGAGATGGTCAAGTTTTGACGTGAAGTCAACATAACCAACTGCATGAAGTAGTCGTTCCATGTATTGATGAAGGTAAAGATTGCAAGGGCTGCAAATCCTGGTTTCACAATCGGGAAGGCTACGCTCCAGAAAGTACGAATCTCACCACAACCGTCGATTTTAGCTGACTCAAGCAACTCTGTAGGGATATTCTCACTGAACTGTTTCATGAGGAAGACCCCGAATGGCCATCCAATCAAAGGCAAGATAACTGCCCAAAGTGTATCATGGATTCCCATGAAGTTGACGATACGTACCAATGGTACAAGGACAACTTGTTTTGGAAGTGCCATGGCTGCAATAAAGATTGCAAAAAGAATGCGTTGACCATAGAAACGTTTTTTAGCCAATACATAACCTGCTAGAGAAGAGGTTGCACAGACCAAAAACATAGTTACAAGTGAGATAAATACTGAGTTCCACATCCACTGCAAGGCAGGGTTTTGCACCATAAGTTGTTGGAAGTTTTCCATGGTTGGCATTTTAGGGAACCACTGTGGTGGAATAACGATTGTATCTGGTTGAGATTTAAAGGCACCTGTCAAAATCCAGTAGAACGGAAAGATGAACAGCACGGTCAACAAGAGCAAGATAATAGTTGAAATAACAGTGAAAGCTGTTAAAGGTTTCTTTTGTGTAGATTGCATAGCTGTCTCCTTTCTTTAATATTCTACGTCGTTTCCAAGTACTTTAAATTGAACAAAGCTTACGATAGCGATCATGACTGCCAAGAAGACGCCGATAGTATTTGCATAACCGTATTCTGTCAATTGGAAGGCTTTTTCGTAAAGATAGTACATAAGTGTACTTGTTGAGTAGTTTGGACCACCTGAAGTCAAAAGCTGAATCAAGGCGAAACACTGGAATGAGTTGATTGTTGTAATGATTGCAATGTAAAGAGTTGTTGGAAGAAGGCTAGGCCATTTAATCTTCCAGAAAACTTGCAATTCAGTCGCACCGTCAACCCGAGCTGCTTCTACCAATGAATTGTCAATATTTCCCATCGCTGCGATATAAAGGATAATCGGCTGACCAACAGATGTAGTCAAAAGGATAATCATAATCGCCATCAAAGCCCAGTTTTTATCTCCCAACCAAGAAATGTTTTGGCTGATGATATGGCTTGACTTAAGGACAAAGTTTAGAATCCCTGATAGTGGGTCATAAATCCATTTCCAAACAACTGTTACGGCAACACTACCTGTTACAACAGGAAGGAAGAAGACGAAACGGTAGAAGGATCTGGCAATGGCATTTTGATGATAGGTCTGAGATGCTACAAAGAGTGAGAATAGAACAACAACTGGTACAGATCCAATAACCAGAATAACGGTATTGATCAAAGACTTCATAAAGACAGGGTCTTTAAACATACGAACGTAGTTGTCCAAGCCTACAAACTCAAATTTAGTCATTGAGTAGTTAAAGAAACTTGTAATGAATCCCATAATCATAGGAGCCAATACAAAGATGACAAAGAAGAATAATACTGGTGCTAGGAAAGCGTAGGAAATCACTGTTTCCCGCATGCGAATTTTATTGACTTTCACAGTCGGCACCTCTCTTTCACAAATAAAATATTTTGGATTTTTTTAATCTGTTTTAAAATCAAAATGAAATTTTTTAAGATTCGCTTATGTAAGAACTTCATTTTAATTTCGTGACAGTTCCTTACATTTCAAATAAAATCCTCCCTTTTCTTACATAGACTATGCACAGGGAAAAGGGAGGAGTCAATCTGATTTAGTGCTTATTGTTTTGTAGCTTTTTTAATTGTTTCGTTAGCTTTTTCGGTAAAGGCTTTCAATGCATCAGCTGGTTTTTGATCGCCATTTGAAACTGATTGCAACATTGGGAACCAAAGTGTTCTCATTTCAGCAAAACCATTGATAGTGTTGTAGTATGGTGAGTAGTATTGAGTCCAACCACTGATTGTTTCCATACGTTTGTCTTCATAAACTTTGCCAAATGAAGTACGAACTGGGAAAGCACCTGTACGAACAACGTCTTTTGGACCCCATTCTTTGTCATCTGCGATGAATTGAACGAATTTCTTAGATGCTGCAACTTTCTTGTCGTCCTTGTTGTTGAATACTGCAAATCCGTTTACAAGGTATTCAAGAGCTGGTTTACCTGAATCTGATGGGAATGGTACTTCTACCACTTCTACTTTACTTGCTTCCAAGAGTTTAGCTTGGATACCGTTTTGAGATGGTGCCCAAAGAATTGTGTAAGATGTTTGACCGTTGGCAAAGTTTTGGATATCTGCTCCACCGTCAAATTGTGAACCGTTGTTCAATAAACCGTCTTTAATCCAGCTAGCTGCTTTTTCAAGACCTTTGACGAATTTAGGATCATCAGTTGTATATTTTGTTACATCTTTATCTGTTACAGAACCGCCGTAAAGGTTTGAGATGAAGGCACGTGTTCCTTGGTCTCCCCCTTGACCAGAACTGAACAATGAACCTGGTGTGTAGCCTTTGTCTTTAAGCGCTTTCAAAACTTTCTCAAAGTCGTCTGTTGTCCAACCTTCTTTTACAAGGTTCGCAACTCCAGCATCTTCCAACATTTTCTTGTTCATAGCCATGTAGAATGGTGCTGAACTGATTGGATACATGTAGGCTTTGTCTCCAGCCTTACTTGCTTTTACAATGTTTTCATTGTTGACATCTTTAACAAAGTCATCTGTGAAGAGGTCATTCAAGTCAGCCAATTTACCATTTTTACCATATTGGATGATACGTCCTGGTGCGTCAAAAAGTACGTCTGGAGCTGTTCCTGCTTCGATGGCTGTTGTGATTTTTTCAGGACCTGACTTGAAGTCGATGGTTTCCAATTTCACTTTTATATCTGGGTTTGCTTTTTCAAACGCTTCGATGATTGATTTTTCATAAGTTCCAACACCGTCACCAGTTTTTTCTTGGGTAAATACTGGGAATGCCCACCAAGTGATTTCTGTTTTGGCACCGTCACCACCTGATTTGGCAGCATCTTTACTTCCGCCAGAATTGCCACAAGCAGCAAGACCAAGAACCGCAGCACCCGCAAGTACTGTACAAGCTAATTTTCTAAATTTCATCTGTATTCTCCTATGTAATAAGCGTATCCATATTGGATAATGAGTAAGATTGTATTTGTATGCGTTTTCATTTCATCCGATGCATCCACCACTCTCCTCTGTTTTTTATTAAGTCAGTAAGTACTTATACTCTTCGAAAATCTCTTCAAACCATGCCAGCTTCGCCTTGGCGTACTCAAGTATAGCCTGCGCCTAGCTTCCCAGTTTGCTCTTTGATTTTCATTGAGTATTAATCATCTACACCTAAAATTTCATTAATACTATTTTTATATAAGATTGCTTTTGCTCCATATATTGCTTGAATACCACCCTTCACTTCTAAGACATCAACTGCACCAATTTGTTTTAAAAGTGCTTTATCAACTTGATGAACTTCTTTTACAGCTACACGTAAACGTGTCACACAAGCATCTACATCTTCTATATTATTTGATCCACCCAACGCTCTGATAATTTGTAGGCTATCCTGTTTTAAATGATCTGCAGTATTTGAAGTTGAATCTGTGGATTCAGAAATTTCTTTAGAATCTACTTCTTCTCCTCGTCCTGGCGTTAGAACGTTGAATTGAGTAATGAACCATCTAAAAACAATATAATACAGAACACTCCAAATAAGTCCAAATGGAATCTGAAGAACCCAATTCGTTTTAGCGTTCCCCTGCAAAATTCCAAATAAAGTAAAATCGATTACACCTCCTGAGAATGTGTTTCCTATTGAAATATTTAAGACGTCTGCAATAAAGAAGCTGACACCATCAAGGAATGCGTGTACAACATATAGAACCGGACTGACAAATAGAAACATAAATTCAATTGGTTCTGTAATACCGGTAATAAAAGATGTTAAAGCAACTCCAAAAAACAGACCCGCGTATTTTTTACGACGATTTTTAGGAACACTATGGTACATCGCTAAACAGGCAGCCGGTAAACCGAACATCATTGTTGAGAAACGACCTGCAAAAAACCTTGTTCCTTCTGTAAATAATCCAGAATGAGTCGGGTCGGCTAATTGAGCAAAAAATATTTTTTGAGCTCCAACCACTGTTTGTCCTGCAACAGTTTCAACACCACCAAGTTCAGTATACCAAAACATAGGGTAAATCATATGATGTAAGCCTACTGCTCCAGAAAGTCTCATTAAAAATCCATATAGAAAAGTTCCAATTGGACCCGCCTGAGAAATATATCCACCTGTAGAAACAAGAAGTTGTTGAAAAGGTGGCCAAATAACAAAGAAGACAAAGCCAATTAAGATAGAAGAGAACGATGTAACAATAGGAACGAAGCGTGAACCCCCAAAGAATCCTAAAGCGGAAGGTAATTGAATATTGTTATATCGATTGTGCAAATATACGGCAACTATTCCGACAACTAATGCTCCAATAACTCCAGTATCAATTGCAGATCCTTCTGCCATAAAAAGTTTTACCAGAGCTTTAATCGTTGCAGTCATAACTAAGTAACCAGTTACTCCTGCTAGCGCAGCGGTTCCTTTATCTCGTTTCGCTAAGCCAATACATAATCCCACACAGAGAAGTAGTGATAAATTACTGAATACAACCTCTCCTGCAGAGCTCATTACTTGGAATATTGATTGAAAAAAACTATTGTCTAGTATTGGATAAGTTGCTATCGTGGTTGGGTTTGAAAGTGCACCACCAATCCCCAAAAGTAGACCTGCTGCAGGAAGTATAGCTATAGGTAACATAAAAGCTTTTCCAACTTTTTGTAAAACTTTAAACATAAAATTCCCCCTTACATCTTATTTGAGACCAGCAACAAAGCGTTCTGTAATCTCTTTTGGTCTAGTAATAGCGCCACCAACAACAATACCTCGCACTCCATATCCTAGGATTTGTTTGGCTTGTTCTGGTGTATGAATTTTTCCTTCTGCAATGACATCTACACCAGCATCACAGAGTTTTTTGATCAATTCAAAATCGGGACCATCCACTTTAGGACTGTAAGATGTGTATCCTGATAAGGTTGTTCCGACAAAGTCAATTCCTGCTTCAACGGCTGCCAATCCTTCCTCGAAAGTACTTGTATCAGCCATCAAGAGCTGGTTAGGATATTTTTCCTTAACCTGACGAATGAACTCTTGAATCTCCAAACCATCATAGCGTTCACGCTTGGTACAATCCAGAGCAATCACTTCTATGTCCAGTTCTGCTAATTCATCAACTTCTTTCATAGTAGCAGTGATGAAGGGCTCTTGCGGTGGATAATCTCGTTTAATTATCCCAATGATTGGAAGGTTGGTAACCTCCTTGATTTCCTTGATATCGCGAACACTGTTTGCTCGGATACCAACTGCTCCACCTTGCTCAGCCGCTTTGACCAGCAAGGGAATGACTCCTCCCGCTTCTGTATAAAGCGGTTCGTGAGGAAGGGCCTGACAAGAAACGATGATTCCATCTTTGATTTGTGCAATCAAGGCTTCTTTAGTAATCTGTGGCATCCTCTTTCCTCCTTTTCTTTGTTCTTATGGGTTTATTATATATTATTTTTGAAGCGCTTTCAACACTTTGTAGTAGAATAGATTTCAGTTTCAAAAGTACTTTATAGAACAGCAGTTTCTGAAAGTAGTTTCAGAGAAGTCATCTATCTTATACTCTTAGAAAATCTCTTCAAACCACGTCAACGTTGCCTTGCAGTACTCAAGTACAGCCTGCGGCTAGTTTCCTAGTTTGCTCTTTGATTTTCATTGGGTAACTTCTAAAACTAATTTCCAGTTTTGGGAGAGAGATGGAAGTTACTTTGAAAAGTTACGCTTTTTTCCGAATAAATAGATAGAACCATCGAATCTAGCAAAATTAGATTTTAAAATATGGTATAATAGAAGGAGGGAATGGATGATTCTCAGACATCCGGGCATCAGCCCAACCAATGACTTGGTTGCTAAGAAAATCTTTAGCAATCCAGAAATCACTTGTCAATTTATTCGCGATATGCTGGACTTGCCAGCAAAAAATGTGACCATTTTGGAGGGGAGCAATATTCATGTCTTGCCATCCCTGCCTTACTCGGCTCAGGATTTCTATACCAGTATAGACGTCTTGGCGGAGTTGGATAATGGTACGCAAGTAATTATTGAAATTCAAGTTCATCATCAGAATTTTTTCATCAATCGCCTGTGGACTTACTTGTGCAGTCAGGTCAATCAAAATCTTGAAAAAATTCGCCAGCAAGAAGGCAATACTCACCAGAGTTATAAACACATCGCACCAGTATACGCTATCGCAATCGTGGATAGCAATTATTTCTCAGATGACCTGGCTTTTCATAGCTTTAGCATGCGAGAGGATACAACAGGTGAGGTATTGACAATCACAAATAATGGACAAGAAAATCATCTAGTCAAGATGGCATTCTTGGAATTAAAAAAATACAGAGAAACCAGCAAAGACAAGGTTCGCAAGCCGTGGTTGGAGTTTTTCGGGAACAAACCTTTTACCCAGCAACCCGAGCGAGCTATCAGTCAGGCAGATCAACTGCTAGACTACAAGAGCTGGTCCGAGGAGGACAGGAAGATGTTTAGCCAACTACGTATGCGTGAAGAACAAGCCTTGTTAGCGCATGACTATGCCTTGGAACAAGCGGAGGAAAAGGGATTAGAGCGTGGTCTTGAACGCGGCCGTGCAGAGGGTCGTGAACAAGGACGAGAAGAAGGCATTGAAGAGGGATTAAAAGTAGGTTTAGTAAATCTAGTACGTCAAGGTCTCCTGACTTCTGAAGTTGCCAGCCATCAATTGGGAATGACCGTGGCTGAGTTTGAGGCGCTATTGAAAGATTAAGACTATCACAAATAATGGACAAGAAAACCATCTGGTTAAGATGGCGTTCTTGGAACTTAAAAAATACAGAGAAACCAGCAAAGATAGCATTCGCAAACCATGGCTAGAGTTTTTTGGGAACAAACCCTTTACCCAGCAACCCGAGCGAGCTATTAGCCAGGCAGACCAACTGCTAGACTATAAGAGCTGGTCCGAGGAGGACAGGAAAATGTTTAGTCAACTACGTATGAGAGAAGAACAAGCCTTGTTAGCACAGGACTATGCCTTGGAAACTGCTAGAGCAGAGGGAGTTGAACAAGGCCGAGCAGAGGGAGTTGAACAAGGTCTAGAGCGTGGGAAAATCTTTACCTTTCTAGATTTAGTACGCCAACATGTTTTAACTTCCGAATTTGCGAGTGAGCAATTGGGCATGACCGTCGCTGAGTTTGAGGCCTTGTTGTAAGACCAGCACTAACGGTCAGAAAATCATCTGGTCAAGATGGAGTTCTTGGAATTAAAAAAATACAGAGAAACCATCAAAGACGAGGTTCGTAAACCGTGGTTGGAGTTTTTATAAATCAGTAAATCAATGACAGATTTTTCCGTGATAGATGGAAGAATCTTTTTTAGTTATGCTAGATGTGGGCTCTGAAACAGTAAGATATAGTTTATTGAAATAAGATATGAACAAAGAAATTAGGAAAGTCAAATTATAGTTAAATGAAATAAAAACTGAACAAATTGATCGCGGAATTCAAACTAATTTCTAAAAATGTTTTAGAAAACTAGGTGTACTATTCCAGATTCAATCTACTATAATTTCTAGAATTTTTTTAGAATCCGCAGTGTGCTATTTTAGATTCAATAAATTGTGCTTTTAAAAACAAAAAAAGAGCATTTTCGCTCTTTCTTCCTTCTCTTCAATATTATTTTTTTGCTTCTTTCTTTTGGAAAGTGGTTTGGTAATTTACTTTAATCGTTACTGTCATGTGAGAGTCCTCGTTTCTTTTTGATGACTCTAGTATAAGGGCCAAACCTGAAAGCTAGCTTAAGTTTTCCTTATAGAAAGCTTATACTCAATGAAAATCAAAGAGCAAACTAGGAAGCTAGCCGTAGGCAGTACTTGAGTACGGCAAGGCGAAGCTGACGTGGTTTGAATTTGATTTTCGAAGAGTATTAATCTAAATGTTCTTTCTTTTCCATATGAAGGGCAATCATGCGCCATTCTGGATCCTCTTGCCAGCCTTCTATAGAACTAATGTAGCTAGCAACCTTTCTGGCTTCTTCTAAAATTGGAAAATCTTCGATAATATCAGCCACTTGGAACTCTGGAATACCTGACTGTCTGGTTCCAAAAATCTCACCTGAACCCCGCATTTTCAAATCTTCCTCCGCAAGGACAAATCCATTGGTGGTTTCTGTCATGATGCGCATGCGGTCTTTCCCAGAATCCGTCTTGGGATTAGCAACGAGAACAGCATAGGACTGCTTATCTCCCCGACCAACACGACCTCTGAGCTGGTGAAGCTGGCTGAGACCAAAGCGATCAGCATCCATGATAATCATGACAGTCGCATTGGGAACATTAACCCCAACCTCTATAACCGTCGTCGAAACCAGAATATCCGTCTTTCTCTCTTTGAAATCCTGCATGATCTGGTCTTTTTCGTCACTCTTCATCTTACCATGTAGCAGAGCAACCTCAGCCTTGCCTGCAAAATGAGCTGTCAACTCCTCTGATAAGGCAATGGCATTTTTCAGATCAAGAGCTTCTGATTCTTCAATCAAGGGAGAGATAACATAGGCTTGAGAACCTTTTTGGATTTCCCCCTCTAACCAAGTCAAGACCTGAGGTAGTTGCTCATGCTTGATCCAGCGTGTCACAATAGGCTTCCGTCCTGCTGGCATCTGGTCAATAATGGAAACATCCATATCGCCAAATGCTGTGATAGCCAGCGTCCGTGGAATAGGAGTCGCTGTCATCATGAGGACATCTGGGTTGTCGCCTTTTTCTCTCAGAACGCGCCTTTGCCCTACACCAAAGCGGTGCTGCTCATCGATGATAATCAAGCCCAGACGAGCATAATCCACCCCATCCTGAATCAGAGCGTGGGTTCCAATAATCAAATCAGCCTCACCCTTGGCAATGGTCTCCAAAACTTCTCTCTTTTCTGCAGCTTTCAAGGAACCTGTCAAAAGAGCCAGTTTCAAGTCTGGAAAAAGGTTCTGTAAACTCTCAAAGTGTTGCTCTGCAAGGATTTCTGTTGGCACCATGAGAGCAGCCTGATAGCCAGCTGTCACCGCCGCAAACATGGCCAAGCCAGCGACTACCGTTTTTCCGCTCCCCACATCCCCTTGCAGGAGACGATTCATGTGGTGGTCCGACTTCATGTCGGTCAAAATTTCCTGTAAACTCTTTTCTTGAGCTGAGGTCAAGGCAAAAGGAAGACTTTCCTTGACTGCTGTCACTTTTTCCTGAGACCAATCCAGAACCAGACCGCTTCCCTGAACTCTATTTTCAGACTTGAGCGTCTGCAATTGCATTTGGAAATAAAAGAGTTCCTCAAACTTGATACGGCGAAGGGCCTGCTTGTATTCTGCCAAATCCTTAGGGAAATGCATGGCGCGGACTGCCTGACAACGGGACATGAGTTTGTATTTGTCCAGCAAAGACTGGGGCAGATTTTCCTCTATCAAGAGGTCCAGTCCCTGATCAAAGGCCGTCTTGATGACCTTGACCAGACTGGCCTGACTGATTCCCTGAGCCAGACGATAGACAGGCTGGAGGTCATCCTCCACCTGAGCCAGAACCTTCATCCCTGTCAAACTTGCCTTGGCGCGGTCCCATTTTCCAAAGACAGCCAGGGTTGCTCCCAACTCTATCTTGTCTGCTAGATAGGGCTGGTTAAAGAAATTCACCGCAAAAACGACTTCTCCCTGCTTGAGGCTAAAGCGCAGACGATTACGCTTGAAACCATAATACTGAACACTGGCAGGAGTCACGACTTGACCAGACAGAACCGCCTTTTCACCGTCTTCCAGCTCCAGCACCTGCTTGGTCTTGAAGTCTTCATAACGGAAAGGAAAGTAGAGCAAGAGGTCTTGCAAGTTTTCAATTCCTAGTTTGGCGTATTTTTCTGCTGACTTTGGTCCCACACCAGGTAAGACATGCAAGGGTTGATGTAGATTCATGCTCCACTCCTTTCTTTTCTAATAATATTCTCTCGGAATGCGGTCGCTGAGAAGACAAACCACTTCATAGTTAATAGTTCCACGGTAGGTCGCTACCTGAGTTGCTGTGATTTCCTTGTCCCCGTTAGAACCAATCAAGGTCACCTTTGTTCCGAGCGGATAAAGCTTAGGCAAACGAATGGTGATTTGGTCCATCGAAACCCTGCCGACGATTGGACAAGCTTGGCCATCTACCAAGACAGAAAAATTCTGCATGTCACGTGTCCAACCATCCGCATAACCAATTGGTACCGTCGCGATGACTTGCTCGCTATCCGCCTGATAGGTCGCCCCATAGCCCATGCAAGCTCCGGCTGGCACTGTCTTGACATGGACCAGGGCAGATTCCAAGGTCAAGGCTGGTGTCAGGTCATAAGGCAGGTCCAAAACCTCTCCACTTGGATTCAGGCCATACATGGCGTCTCCCATACGCACTGCATTAAAAATAGTCTCTGCATGCCAGAGGGTCGTTGCCGAATTGCTAGCATGGATCAGCTCTGGGACTTCCTTCATACTGGCCAAAATAGTTTTAAACCGTTCTAACTGGGCATTAAAGTAGTCATCTGATTTCTCGTCTGCAGTAGCAAAGTGGGTAAAAATCCCTTCAACACGAGCACCATGTTGTTGGAGCAAGTCTTGAGCCTGATCAGCCTCACTGGCCTCTCTAAATCCAATCCGTCCCATCCCTGAGTCAATCTTGAGGTGGACTGTCAAACCAGCTAAATCAGCTTCCTTATCTAACAGTGCTTGAATCCACTCCAGCCCAGCCACTGTCAAGATGATGTCGTATTCTTTAGCTAGAGCAACAGCTTCGATTTCAGAAACTCCTAAAATAAGGATTTTCTTGCTAAGCCCAGCCTGTCTGAGTTCAATAGCTTCATCAATATTCGAAACGCAAAAACCATCAACATCATCTTGAATCGCCGTCGCAACGGCAACAGCCCCATGCCCATAAGCATTGGCCTTGACAACTGCAAATTTGAGCGTTCCTTCAGGGATATGAGACTCCATTTGTTGAATGTTTTGTCGAATAGCTCCCAGATGAATCAGAGCCTTGGTTGGTCTATGTGGACTAGCTTTCATGATTTTCCTCCAAAATGACACTGGCTGTCACAAACTGATCTGTATGGCTGATAGAGAGCCAAATCTTTCCTGAAAACGGTGACTGACTAAAATAAGGCGCCCCGCGTTCATTGTTCAAGACTTCCAAATCTTGAAAACCGAGCTTGCCAATACCCGTTCCCATAGCCTTGGAAAAGGCCTCCTTAGCCGACCACCGACCAGCCAAATATTCCATTTGTCTGCGCCCTTTGAGACTGGTGAAGCGTTCCATTTCCTTAGCGGTCAGCACGCGCTTGGCAAATCCTTCATGTCGTGTAACTGCTCTTTCTATCGAAGCTAATTCCTCGATATCAATTCCGTGTCCAACTATCATTCTCATCAAAAGGAGTTGAGATTCCCCAACTCCATCCTTTTCACTTATTTTGTCAAGGTAGCATAAATCTCTTCTACCAAGGCCTCTGTATTTTCCCAACCCAAGCAAGGGTCGGTAATAGAACAACCAAAGACCTCTGGTTGGTTTTGACGACCATCTGCTAGGTAGGATTCAATCATAAAGCCTCGAACTGTCTTTTTGATTTTCTCATTCCAATCACGATTTTGCAATGTCTGGCGAACAATTCGAATCTGCTCCATATATTGCTTGCCTGAGTTATCATGGTTGGTGTCGATGAGGATAAAAGGATTTTCAAGTCCCATTGTCTCATAACGTTCAATGGCATTTAGTAGGGTTTCATAGTAAAAGTTAGGCTCATTTTTCCCATATTCATTGACTGCGCCACGAAGGATGACGTGAGCCAAGGGATTACCTGAAGTCTCAACTTCTTGGCCATGGAAGAGGAAGGTTTGTTTGTTTTGAGCAGCATAAATACCGTTAAACATAACCCCAAGATTTCCTGAGGTTGGATTTTTCATCCCTACTGGTGCATCAATTCCTGAAGCCACAAAGCGGTGCTCTTGGTCTTCCACAGAACGAGCCCCCACAGCATGGTAGCTGACCAAATCATCTACCAAAACCAGATTTGACGGATAAAGCATCTCGTCAGCCGTTGTCAAACCTGTCTCTGTAATGACGCGGTAGTGCAACTGGCGCACAGCCTGCAAACCGTTAATCAGGCTTGGAGCCTTAGAGGTATCTGGTTGGTGAACCAAACCTTTATAGCCGTCTCCGTTGGTGCGAGGTTTAGCTGTATAAACACGCATAACCATGAAAATCTTGTCCGCCACCTTCTTTTGCAAAGCTGATAAACGGCGAGCATATTCCAAGACAGCCTCTTCATTGTCAGAAGAGCAAGGACCAATCACCAAAAGGATCCGATCATCTTCTCCTGAAATGATGTCTGCCAATTCTCTATCACGACGCTCCTTTAGTCGCAAGGCTTCCGCAGACAATTGAGTTTCTGCCTTGATTGCTTCAATATCGATTTCTTGACCTTTTTCAATAAATGCCATCTTATTCTCCTAGCGTTTGGTAGATTTCTCTGACAAGGACTTCCGTATTCTCCCAGCCAAGGCAAGGGTCCGTGATAGACTTGCCAAATACTTCCGGTTCGTTTTGACGGCCGTCTTCTAGATAAGACTCAATCATAAAGCCACGAACATACTGCTTAATTTTTTCATTCCAATCACGGTTAATCAAGGTCTGGCGGACAATTCGAATCTGGTCCATATATTGCTTACCAGAGTTGTCATGATTGGTATCCACAATGATAAAAGGATTTTCCAAGCCCATTTTCTCATACTGGGCAATGGTATTCATCAAATTATCATAGTAGTAGTTGGGAATATTCTTACCATACTCATTGGTCGCTCCACGAAGAATGGCATGGGAAAGCGGGTTCCCAGTTGTTTCCACTTCTTTTCCTAGGAAAAGGAAACTTTGTTTGTTTTGAGCAGCATAAATCCCATTAAACATGACATTGAGATTTCCAGAGGTTGGATTTTTAAAACCAGTCGCGAAATCTGCCCCACTTGCCACAAAGCGGTGTTGCTGGTCTTCAACCGAACGTGCACCAACTGCCATGTAAGAAATCAAATCATCTACTAGCGGAAGATTTTCAGGATAAAGCATTTCATCAGCTGTCGTCATACCTGTTTCCGTGATGACACGATAATGAAGATGGCGAACGGCTTTGATTCCGTTGATGAGGCTAGGGGCTTCTGTCGCATTAGGCTGGTGAATCAAGCCCTTATAGCCATCTCCGTTGGTACGAGGTTTGGCAGTATAAACACGCATAACCATAAAGATACGGTCTGCCACTTCTTCTTGTAGGACTGCCAAACGCTTAGCGTACTCAAGAACAGCTTCTTCATTGTCAGATGAGCATGGTCCGATTACCAAGAGAATCCGTTGGTCTTCTCCACGTATAATGGCTTCTAGCTCTTGATCGCGCTGAGATTTTCTCTCCAAAGCTTGGCCTTCTAATTTTGATAAGGCACGAACTTCTTCAATATTAATTTTAGGACTTTTTGCTGTAAATACCATAACTCATCTCCTTATAAATCAAACGGATACCAAGTAAAAATTTACTTTTCACAAGGTATCCGCCTCTAAACTATCTCATTTTATTGTCTTTTACCGTGACAGTTTTTAAACTTCTTACCAGAACCACATGGGCAAAGTTCATTCCGTCCAATCTGGCTCAAATCCAAATTTTCTGGTATATTTGCTTGGTGGGCAGCGATATTGCGAGTCGCTGTTGTACTGATATGGTGTTCTGCTTGTGGTCTTTCTTGTTCATGAATTTGTGCTTTCATCATCAAGCGTGTCACATCAAACTCAATCGAACCAATCATGTCATTAAACATACGGAAACCTTCTGCCTGATACTCAACAACAGGGTTGTTCTGAGCATAGCCACGAAGTCCAACTGCGTTACGCAATTGATCAAGGGCGTCGATATGATCTGTCCACTTGTTATCTACCACTCGTAGAATCAAGACTTTTTGGAATTCTTTAACTGCTTCTTCATCACGTAGTTTTGAAACCTGACTATCGTAAACCTTCAAGGCACGTTGGAAGAGTTCTTCCTTGATGGCTTTATCAGACAAGCCTGACAAATCTTCCATCGTAATAGAATCTTCTGGAAGCAAGTTGTACTTAGCAAAGTTCAAAATTGCTTCTAGTTTTTCATCTTGTTTGGCACGCGCATGACCATCAACGACACGACCAATCGTGCGTTTGATCATAGCCTGAATTTCAGGTGCCAAGTCACGATCTGCAGTGATAACGTCGTAACGTTGAGCGTAGATAATCTCACGTTGTTCACGCATGACATCGTCGTATTGAAGGACTTGTTTACGGGTATCGTAGTTATTTCCTTCAACACGTTTTTGTGCTGCTTCAACCTGACGCGTCAACATACGAGACTCAATCGCCTCTTCAGACATATTCAAGCGTTCAAAGATTCCCTTCAAGCGTTCAGAACCAAAACGTTTCATCAAATCATCTTCAAGAGATAGGTAGAATTGTGACTCACCTGGGTCTCCTTGACGACCTGAACGTCCACGAAGCTGGTTATCGATACGACGGCTTTCATGACGTTCTGTACCAATCACACAAAGTCCACCCAATTCGCGAACTCCTTCACCAAGCTTGATGTCGGTACCACGACCGGCCATGTTAGTCGCAATGGTAACAGCACCACGTTGACCAGCATTCATGATGATTTGGGCTTCTTTATAGTGGTTTTTGGCATTCAAGACCTCGTGAGGAACACCAGCTGCGACCAATTTCTTAGAAATGTAGTCACTAGTTTCAACCGCTACTGTACCAACCAAGACAGGCTGACCTTTTTGGTAACGAGCCTTAACATCTTCAACAACCGCCTTAAACTTAGCCTCGATACTTGCATAAAGAAGGTCTGAGTGGTCAATACGTTGAACAGGACGGTTTGTTGGGATTGGAATAACACGAATGTTGTAAATTTCACGGAATTCTTCTTCCTCGGTCTTACCTGTACCCGTCATTCCAGACAATTTTTTGTACATACGGAAAAGGTTTTGGTAAGTGATTGAGGCAGATGTCTTAGTTTCATCCTGGATTGGCACACCTTCTTTGGCTTCAATGGCTTGGTGCAATCCATCAGAATAACGACGACCTTCCATGGTACGACCTGTAAATTGGTCAACGATCAAGATTTCTTGTTCTTCGCTCACCACATAATCAATATCGAGAAGCATGATATAGTTAGCACGAAGGGCGTTATCGATAAAGTGAGTCAGAGCTACGTTTTCGATGTCATAGAGATTGTCAAGTTTGAAATAGCTTTCAGCCTTGTCAATCCCTGAATCAGACAAACCAATAGTTTTAGACTGTACATCGATGATGTAGTCGTCTTTGTCCAAAGATTTTACATAGTGGTCTGCCATGTGGTAGAGCTGACTGGTTTCAACTGCATTAGCACCTGATACGATCAAAGGTGTACGGGCCTCATCAATCAAGATTGAGTCAACCTCATCGACCAAGGCATAGTTAAGCGGACGTTGTACCATGTTTTCAGCGCGAACGACCATGTTATCACGAAGGTAGTCAAATCCGATTTCTGAGTTGGTTGAGTAGGTAATATCACACTCATAGGCTTCTTTTTTCTCCATTGGGGATTTGGCAGCCAAGTTAATCCCTACTGACAAACCAAGCCATGAGTACAATTCACCCATCTCAGTCGCATCACGTTCGGATAGGTACTCATTGACCGTAACTACGTGAACTCCTTTGCCTGAAAGGGCATTGAGGTATACGGGCATGGTCGCAGTCAAGGTTTTCCCTTCCCCTGTACGCATTTCTGGCACGTCACCATGGTGAAGAACGATTCCACCCATGACCTGAACCTTATATGGGAAGAGACCTAGGACACGTTTGGCACCCTCACGGACAACCGCAAAAGCTTCATAAAGTAATGAATCCAGTGATTCTCCATTTTGATAACGTTCTTTAAATTCAACTGTTTTTGCTTTTAGTTGGTCATCTGTCAAAGCAGCCATTTGGTCTTCGTATTTGAAAACCTTGTCGGCCATCTTTTCCAGACGACGGATTTCTCCTTTATCATTTTCGATAATTGTTTTTAAAATATTAGCCATGTTTTTCCTTACTTTAAATTCCGAATATTTTAGAATGTTCTTTTAATTTTAGCACAATTACTGATTATTTTCAAGGAAGAATCCCCATTTTGAAAAGGAAAAAGAGGCTAGTTTCCAAGCTAACCTCTCTGAATTTTATGACTGTTTAATTGCCAAAAATCGGCAAAAGAGCAAATAGGATAAATAGATTAATCCAAAGGGAAAGACAGCAGATAAGTCCAAAAACAAAGAGACTGACTTTCTTGGATAACAAGGCCATCAAAATGGACAGAATGCCAAAAACTAGTAAAACTTTCTGCATGATGAAGAGATTGATAGATATTCCCAGAACTGGTTTATCCCAAGGAAGAAAGAAGAAAGCAAGCCAGATTAGCAGAACTAAACCAATATAGACCTTGGAATAGCGTGTAATAAATGATTTTAGATGTGCCATAAGCTACCTCCTATCAATAAAAACCGATATAAATCAATGCCTTTCGCCTTTAGATTGTCCTAGTTCCCGTCTCAAGCGAAACATTTTTTTGAAAAAGATATAATCTAACCAGTCACTGCCTAGAGATATGACTATCAAAATCAACCCAACACCCCAAGTACTAGCATCTGAATCATGGCTCAGAACAAAAGGGAAAAATAAGAATGAAAAAATTGTCATATCCAAGCTAAACAGAGCTAAAAGGGAAATATAAATCCAGTAAAAATAGTAGAAGATGGGGAAAATTTTACTGTTTCTGTCAGCATTGTCTATCCAATAGAAAAAATAAAAACAAGGAAATAAGAGTATCAAATGAAACCAATTAAAGGACAGTTTCATCATCGACACCTCCTCTTTAAAATTGTTTTCTTTAGTTTCGTTCTATTAAATGTTATTACCAATATAAATCAATGCCTTCCACCCTTAGACTTTCCTAACTCCTTTCTTAGTCTAAGCATTTTTTTGAAACAGGAATAAGTTAACCAATTCAGACCAATAGCTAGCAGAATAAAAAGAAACCAAATGCCCCAAGACTTGATGTCTGCCACATTTCTCAATAGGATATTGAAAAACAAGACTGAAAAAACTGTCCAAGCAAGGCTAAAAAGAGCATAGAGGGTGATGTAAATCCAGTAAAAATAGTAAAAAATTGGGAAAAATTTACTATCTCTGTTGGCCTTTTCAATCCAGCTGAAAAAGTAAAAACAGGGTAATAAGATTAACAATTTAAACAAATGTTCCATCATCAACACCTCTTTTTGATAGCGCTTTCTTCAACTTCATTTTATCAAAAAAATCTGGAAATGTCATTCCAGATTCTACTTTTTTATTTGCGTTTTCTTGCGATGAGATGAATCGGTGTTCCTTCAAAGACAAAGGCCTTGCGGATTTGATTTTCCAAGAAACGCAGGTAAGAAAAGTGCATGAGTTCTTCTTCGTTGACAAAGATAACAAAGGTTGGTGGTTTGGTTGCCACTTGAGTCGCATAGAAAATCTTAAGTCGTTTTCCTTTGTCTGTCGGTGTTGGGTTGATGGCAATGGCATCCATGATAACATCGTTCAAGACAGCTGATGGAATACGTGTATTTTGACTTTCACTGATTTGCTTAATCATCTCAGGAAGTTTGTGGAGACGTTGCTTGGTCAAAGCGGATACAAAGATAATCGGTGCGTAAGGCAGGTATTGGAACTGCTCACGAATATCTTCTTCCCAGTTTTTCATAGTGTGGTTGTCTTTTTCAAGTGTATCCCACTTGTTGACCACGATAATCATCCCTTTACCAGCTTCATGGGCAAATCCTGCAATACGCTTATCGTATTCACGAATACCTTCTTCCGCATTGATGACCATTAAGACCACATCTGAACGGTCAATAGCACGCATGGCACGCATGACAGAATATTTCTCGGTATTTTCATAAACCTTACCAGACTTACGCATACCAGCCGTATCAATCATGGTAAATTCTTGACCATCTGTATCTGTAAAGTGGGTATCAATAGCATCACGTGTTGTTCCAGCAACAGGACTAGCAATAACACGGTCTTCTCCCAAAATAGCGTTAATCAAGCTTGATTTTCCGACGTTAGGACGACCAATCAAGCTAAACTTAATGACATCTGGGTTTTCTTCTTCATATTCATTTGGAAGATTTTCCACAATAGCATCTAGCACATCCCCTGTACCGATACCATGGACAGATGAGATAGGCAATGGTTCACCCAAACCGAGGGCATAGAAATCATAGATATCATTTCGCATCTCAGGGTTGTCCACCTTGTTAACTGCGAGGATAACTGGTTTGTGGGTCTTATAAAGCTTACGGGCTACGTACTCGTCCGCATCGGTAATCCCTTCCTTACCAGACACGACAAAAACGATAACATCTGCTTCTTCCATGGCAATTTCTGCCTGGTGCTTGATTTGTTCCATGAACGGAGCATCGACATCATCGATTCCTCCTGTATCAATCATGCTAAAAGAACGATTGAGCCACTCACCCGTCGCATAGATACGATCACGTGTCACTCCTTCGACATCTTCTACAATGGAGATTCGCTCACCAGCGATCCGATTAAATAGGGTTGATTTCCCAACATTGGGACGTCCTACAATGGCAATAGTTGGTAGGGCCATAATTTCTCACTTTCTACAATAACTTCTTCTGTTCAAGATTTTTTCTAGTTGAGCTTGGTTCAGCTTGACCAAACTGTTCTGCTAAGCGCTGACTCCAACTTGTGGTCGCACGCGCCCCAGCATAGTCAGCCTGTACACGGTCGTAAGCCTCAATCACATCAACTGTTTGTTCCTGATATTCTTCCTCAAATACTACTTGATTCAATGGCAAGCGAGGTTTGACTTCATGTTCTTCATTTGGAAGACCTAGTGCCATCCCAAAAACAGGATAAGTATAGTCAGGCAAATTAAAGAGTTCTGATACTTCTTCTGACTTGTAACGCACCAAGCCAATGATGACACCGCCATAGCCCAAACTTTCAGCTGCCAACAGGGCATTTTGACCAGCAAGGGCCGCATCGACCGAACTAATCAAGAGGCCTTCCACACCTTGAGGTTGGAAGGTGTCAGTATGAAGTTGAGCTCCCTTTTCAGCTCGGTTCAAATCTCCGACAAAGAGAAGGAAAACAGCAGATTGGCGAATGGCTTCTTGAGGCACCAATTCATACAAGGCATCTTTCTTTTCTTGACTTCGTACCACAATCACAGAGTAGGATTGAAAATTCTTCCAAGACGAGGCCATTTGCGCTGCTGTCAGGATTTCAGTCAAGTCTTCCTGAGGGATAACTTGCTCCTTAAATCTTCGAACAGATTTATGAGCTTTCATCAGTTTAATCGTTTCTGTCATCGGCGGTTCACTCCTTCTAAACGAGTCTCCTCAGCCAAATAACGGATGCGTTCCATGACCCGTCTGGCTTCCCAGGTTTCGTCATTTCCATGCTTCCCTTTAGCGAAATGCAGCTCCAAGTCTTCAAAGTTGAAGTTGGATGTGAAAAAGGTCGGTAAATTTTCCTGCATTCGATATTGGAGAATGACTTGCAGGATTTCATCCCGCACCCAAGCTGTTGATTGCTCGGCACCAATATCATCTAAAATCAGGACTTCAGAAAGCTTAATCTCATCCACCAAGGTCTTGACATTGCCATCACTAATGGCATTTTTGGCATCAATGACAAAGCTAGGATAGTGGAGAAGGGTTGATGAAACACCACGTTTTTCTGATAAATCATGGGCTAAGGCAGCCACCATGAAACTTTTACCCACACCAAAGTCTCCATATAGGTAAAGACCTTTTCGAATAGCTGGATATTGCTCTACGAAGGCTAATAACTTTTCAAAAACTGGCAAGCGCCCCAAATCATCCAAGTCTACTTGAGCTAAACTAGCTTTTTTGAGACTGGCTGGCAGATTGATTAACTTGAGACGATTCTTAATAGCCGCTTCTTTTTCCGCTGCGATTAGGTCAGGAGTTTCTTCATAAGAAACATCTGCATAGCCGTGGTTCATGACCAAAATCGGCTTGTAGCCTTTGGCAATATAATCCGTATCCCCACGGAGAAACTTGTCACGCTCGGTGATGTACTGATTAAATTTGGAGATACTGCGATTCAATTCCTCTGGAGTCAGGGATTCTTGCTGGATAAAGGTCGCAACATCAGGGTCCTTCATGATTTTCTGGACCAAATCTTGATAATGAAAACGGCTAGGTTGACGTTTGAGTACGTCTCCGACACTTTCCATCTAATCTCCTCCTTTTTCTAATCGAGCTAATAATTCTTGTTTCTTACGTTCTAGTTCCAGACGAGTTTCCTCGCTGGTTTCATTTTTATAATCTGGATTACTCCACTTGGGCACATTGGACTTGGCAGGACTGGGTTTACTACTTTTTTGAGCCTGATTCTTCTGCCCTCTCTCACGGATTCGCAAGACTGCCTCCTCTGCCGAATGAATTTTTTGATAGGCATAGTCATTGGCTACCTTCATGGCATATTTCTCATTGATATTTGCCGAATCCACCTTATTAAAGGTCAATAAGAGAATGATATTGATGACTTCGTCCAGCAAGCCCAAGCCAGCCATCTGTTGCAAGAGGTCTCTTTCTGTTTGGGTAATGGTCCCCTTGCGTGTTTGCTTGATTTCTGCTAAGAACTGCAGGGCAGTCTTACTTTTAGCTTCTTTGATAATGGTTGCTTCCTTAGGACTAAAATCAGAGGAAACAGGTTTTTGAGCGATTTTTTCCCGCATTCGTTTGGTTGAAATAACCTGAGAAAGAGCTGTTGACTTGGCCAATTGATAGGTTTCAAACCAAGTCCATTTCTTCTCCTCGGCAATGGCAAAGAGGTTTAAGACATCGGACTGCTCATACGCAAAACGAAGCCCATCTCGAGCCATAAGCTGACGAAAATGGTCCAAGTCAAAATCGTTGGCCACTTTCTTCTTGAGACCAAGGTCTTCTTGATTTCCTAGTTCTGCCAAATCTGGAAAGACTTGATTGAGTGAGACAGGTATTTCTTCACCATCAACACTTTCAACTTTCAAATCCTCCACAGCTGCATCACCAATCTTTTTCTCTAAAAGTCTGCGATAAACAGGATGTTCCAAGAAGTCCTGACTAGATAGAGGAGCATGGAGGGCTAGCTGATAAACATCCCCCTTTTGATAGAGGGTCAAGAGATTGAAAGCAGATAGGATTTTCAGGGATTTTATCAGTCTATCCATCCCAAAGTTGAGATGGTTAAGAATGCTTGAAAAAAGATATTCCTTTCTACCATTATCCCAAAAACTAATTGTATAAAGATAAAGGCTCAGTGCCTCCTGACCGATAATCGGGAGGTAGCACTGTACCAGAGATGAGGTATCTTGCGACACCCGATTATTCTTTAGATAAGAAAAACGGTCAATTGGCTTCATTTATCTTTCCTTTTTCTTTTTAGAGGACTGAGTGATTTGTTGGAGCAAGCTCTCTAGCTCACTCACATCCTTAAAACTACGATAGACACTGGCAAAACGTACATAAGTAATCTCATCCAACTCAGCCAACTCCTCCATGACGAGTGAACCAATGTCCTCACTTTGAATTTCATTTTCATTTCGACCACGGAGTTTCTGTTCGATACGATTGACTACCATGTTGATTTCATCACTTGACACAGGACGTTTCTGGGCTGAGCGGATAATTCCATTAAAGATTTTATCTCTAGAGAATTGTTCCCGTGTGCCATCTTTTTTAACAACCACTAAGGTTCTTTCTTCTACTCGTTCGTAGGTTGTAAAACGGTGTTGGCATTCATCGCACTCACGTCTTCTACGAATAGTGTTCCCTTCTTCTGCTTGGCGACTATCGATAACACTTGACTTGGTAGCCCCACATTTTGGACAACGCATCCTTTCCCTCCTTATCGTTTTCTTTTCATTATACCATTTTTTAAGCGATTCCCAAAACAATTCTTCTTTTTGCTTGACAAGTTTTTTGTTTCGTTGTATTATTTAATTAAGACAAAAGGATAAAAGAAAGGAGACCAAGATGTCCTGGACATTTGACAACAAAAAACCCATCTATTTACAGATTATGGAGAAAATCAAGCTTCAGATTGTTTCCCATACACTGGAACCCAATCAACAACTTCCAACCGTGCGAGAGCTGGCTAGCGAGGCTGGTGTCAATCCAAACACCATCCAAAGAGCCTTATCAGACCTTGAACGAGAAGGATTTGTCTACAGTAAGCGAACAACTGGACGATTTGTGACTGAGGATAAGGAGCTAATCGCCCAATCGCGCAAACAATTATCGGAAGAAGAATTGGAACACTTCGTTTCCTCCATGACCCATTTTGGCTATGAAAAAGAAGAACTACCAGGCGTAGTCGGCGATTATATTAAAGGAGTTTAAGCCTATGTCATTACTAGCATTTGAAAATGTATCCAAATCTTATGGAGCAACCCCAGCCCTTGAAAATGTTTCTCTTGACATCCCAGCTGGAAAAATTGTCGGTCTCCTCGGCCCAAACGGCTCAGGAAAAACAACCTTGATTAAACTCATCAATGGCCTCTTACAACCAGATCAAGGACGTGTCCTTATCAACGATATGGACCCAAGCCCAGCAACCAAGGCTATCGTAGCTTATTTGCCAGATACGACCTATCTCAATGAGCAAATGAAGGTCAAAGAAGCCCTAACCTACTTCAAGACCTTCTATAAAGATTTCAATCTTGAACGTGCCCATCATCTTCTTGCTGACCTCGGTATTGATGAAAATAGTCGTCTCAAGAAACTATCAAAAGGAAACAAGGAAAAGGTCCAACTGATTTTGGTTATGAGCCGTGATGCTCGTCTCTATGTTTTGGATGAACCCATTGGTGGGGTGGATCCAGCAGCCCGTGAGTATATCCTCAATACCATTATCAACAACTACTCCCCAACTTCTACCGTTTTGATTTCTACCCACTTAATTTCTGATATCGAGCCAATCTTAGATGAAATTGTCTTCCTCAAAGATGGAAAAGTCGTCCGTCAAGGAAATGTAGATGATATTCGCTATGAGTCTGGTGAATCCATTGACCAACTCTTCCGTCAGGAATTTAAGGCCTAAGCAAAGGAGATTATTATGTTTTGGAATTTAGTTCGCTACGAATTTAAAAATGTTAACAAGTGGTATTTAGCCCTTTACGTTGCCGTGCTAGTTCTTTCCGTTCCCATAGGAATGCAAGGACACTATTATAATTATGTATCTTTCAAAGATAGCCAACCTGTCTTACTTTTCTTTCTGGCTCTCGTCTTTGGTGGATTGATGATTACACTTGGGATTTCAACCATTTTCTTGATTATTAAACGATTCAAAGGTAGTGTCTATGACCGACAAGGCTATCTGACCTTGACCTTGCCAGTTTCTGAACACCATATCATCACAGCCAAATTAGTTGGAGCCTTCATTTGGTCTATCCTTAGCTCCACTGTACTAGCTCTAAGCGCTTTTATTATTGTTACCATAACGGTTCCAGAATGGATATCAAATTCTGAGTTGATTCCACTTGTAGGAACATTCCTTCCTCAACTCTCTCTTATGGGGGTATCCTTCCTACTAAATACCATCTCAGGAATCCTCTGCATCTACTTGGCTATTTCCATCGGACAACTGTTCAATGAATACCGTACCGCACTAGCCATTGTAGCTTATATCGGTATCCAAATCGTCATTGGATTTGTAGAAGTCTTCTTCAATACCAGTACGAACTTCTATGTCAATTCACTTGCAGGATTTAATGATAATTTCTATATGGGAGCAAGTACGAGTATTATTGAAGAACTCATATTCATAGCTATATTTTACCTCGGAACCTACTACATCTTGAGAAACAAGGTTAATTTGCAATAGTTTTAAAGTCTAGCGACAATAACTCGCTAGACTTTTTTCGTTCTCAGGACTTACATTTTTAATATGAAGTATTTAATAAAAAGGAGTATAATAACTTTAAAATTGATTACATGTATATCGATAAGGAGGGCAACTCTTTATGCTGAAAAGATTTGTTACTAAGAAGCACCTCATACTTTACTTCTTTTCTATTGCCATTACTTGGCTGGAAGCAATTATCACACCAGCCCTTGTTCAAAATATTGTTGCTAGTTTTACCAATCAAGAACTAGGCCTTCTTTGGAAAGTTTTGATTTTAGGAATCCTTGGTAATCTCATCCTCTTACTGGGTTTGGCTGGGAAACGTTATTACTACGCTCGTTTGATTACTGACTTCAAATATGGAATCAAGAGTGCTATTTTCAAGCGATTTTTAAACAGTTATGAGATTGATGAAAAAGATATCTTGTCCGACCTAGAAAACGACGTCAAGCAACTAGAAGAAAACTATATTGAGCCAACGATCATCATCATTTCTTCTCTGGGCTTTACCACTGTGTCCATTCTCTATGCCCTATGGACCAATTTTTACCTGGGCTTGATTTTCATCCTCTTCTACTCCTTTCCTGTACTCTGCAGTGCTATCGGATCAAAGCGTTTGGATTCACTTTCTGAAAAGCGGTCCACTGTTAACCAGAGCTACTTAGCAAGCTTGACAAATTTTATTGGTGGTAACCAACAAATTCGCCATTATCAGGGGCAAGACTACTTTTTTGCTCGCTATCAAAAGCAATTACAAACCAGTCTAGATACCGAAATTAACTATGAAAAGCAACGAACTTTAAACAGTCTCTTGATCAATAGCATCGATGCCTTTTGTTCTGTCACACCAATCGTCATCGGTGGCTTTATGACCTACTATAATTATTTAGATGCGGCGAGTTTTGTGGCCATCTATCTAGTTTCCCATAATATCGGCTATCAATTCCAAGAGTTGGCTTACTTTACCAACACCCGAAAAGCGACTCGAACTCTTCTCAACAAATACCAAAAACTTTTGGGTCAGTCTGACTCCATCTCGCCTAGAAGCATAGAAAACATTTTCCCTATCCAACTTAACAGCATCTCCCTAGAAAAAGATGGTAATATCCTCTTATCTCCGATTTCCATGCACATCAAGCAAGGAGAAAAAATTGCTATTATCGGGGAAAGTGGCTCTGGTAAAACAACCCTGCTCAATATCATTCATGGAGAAGAGACACCGACAAGTGGACAGATTCGCTTTGCTGGCCAGAACCTGTCATGTCAAGAAATCACAAGCTTTAGTTCCTATATCCTCCAAGATAGCCATTACTTTGACACGCTCTCTCTGGAAGACAATATCCTTCTGGGACTGGATAAAAATCCAGATACTTTAAATCATATCCTCAAAAAAACAGGATTAGAACATTTGAAAAATCGAACGCTCAGAAATGATAGTCTATCTGGTGGCGAGAAATAACGCCTAGAAATCGCTCGCGCCCTCTACCACGATAGCCAACTCATCTTAGCAGATGAGATTAAGGCCAATCTTGACTCGGAAAATAGCAGAAAAATTAGCGACTTGCTCTTCTCCCTACCTCAAACAGTCATTGAAGTCATTCACCACTACACAGAAGAGGACTTAAAACACTACGACCAAGTCATTCACTTAAGCAAAGAAAAGTAATAGTCTATAACATACGATTTAAAAAAGCAAGGAACTCAAATTCCTTGCTTTTTAACTCAATATCAAACTGGCTACTATAGGACTGACAAAGACATAGAGAATACCGGTGACACCGATAGCCAAACCACCCATGGCTCCTGCTACAGAACCATATCGGAAGGCTGTCCCTGTTCCGACGGCATGGCCTGTTCCACCAAGGGAAAGACCAACAGCTACTGGATCATCAATTTTCAACCACTTCAAAAGGGTTGGGCCGATGACACTGGTTAAAATCCCAGTCGCCACTACAACTACCAAGGTCACAGTAGTCAGACCTTGCAATTTTTCTGTAATTCCCACTGCCATGGCGGTTGTTACTGACTTAGGAAAAAGAGAAATGGCTAGGAAAAAGTCCATGCCAAAAATCTTAGCCACAAGGGCCGTGAAAGAGGTATTGACAACTACTGCTAAGAGACTACCAAAGAGAATACTCCGAGCATGGTGCTTCATCAGGTGAAAACTCTTATAAAGCGGAATCCCTAGAGCCACGGTCGATGGGACAATCAAGTTGTTCAGATAAACCCCACCTTGGTAGTAATCTTGGTAAGAAATACCCGTCACCTTTAGAAAGATGATAATGAAAACAGCTGACAAAAGCAAGGGCGTTGTCAATGGATGGGGAAAACGTCTGTAAATCAGCATTCCTACTAGATAAGCTAGGATTGATAGGGCAAGCCCAAACAGGGGATTGGAAACAAATTCACTCATTTGGCATCTCCTTTCTCATAATCTCCCTCAAACCGTCTCTTGATGAACTGAACCACCAAGGCAATGAGGATAATGTTGATAACAGCCGCAAAAAAGACAATCAAAACGATGGGCAAAAGATAGGGAGCAATCACATCAAACTTCTCCATGATTCCCACTGCTGGCGGTAAAAAGAGAATGGTCATATTGGCCAGCAAGAAATTCCCCACCATGTTGACATGTCTAGTTCTCAGCCACTTGAATTGTAGGGCTAGAAAGAGAATAATCAAACCGATAATACTGCCTGGAATGGGCAAATGAAAGAAACTAGAGATTCCCTCTCCGATTAGAGAAATCACAAAGAGAATCATTAATTGAACATATAATTTCATCCTATACTCCACGAAATAGACTTCTTGCATACCAGTTTACTCTTTTTTCAGAAAATTTCAAGGAAATGCACAAGGGATAATGAAAATTAGAAATGGAAAGGGGATACAAACAATTCTTGACTTGTGAAAACTGGCATGATTTAGGATAAAAGATTCCAGCGTCCTTCTTGCCAGCTCTTTTGAAAAGTAGTATAATTATTGCATGCGCAATCATCTTGTGATGCAGAGATTGTCCGTGAATGGACTTTCTTCTATTTACAACTCTAAAAAGAAAGGAGATACTATGACCTATTTGGAAAAATGGTTTGACTTCAATCGGCGTCAGAAAGAAATTGAAAGTCTCTTGGAAGAGACTATTGCCCAGCAGAGCGAGCAAAGTCTGACCTTGAAAGAGTTCTACCTGCTCTACTATCTGGACTTGGCTCAAGAAAAATCTCTACGCCAGATTGACCTGCCAGATAAGCTTCATCTGAGCCCGAGCGCTGTTTCTCGGATGGTGGCTCGCTTGGAAGCCAAAAATTGCGGTCTGCTTAGTCGCAGGTGTTGTGATCAAGATAGACGCTCTAGTTTTATCTGCCTGACAGGTGATGGGCAAAAGACACTGGCCACTCTACAAAGGGCTGTCGAATCAAGCTTGGAAACTGGTTTGAATTTCTTGATTTAAGATGACTTTAGAAAAAAAGTTGCGTGCGCAATCATTTTTCTTGACATTCTTTTTTATAAGGAGTAAAATAAAGTCATCATTAAACAAAGGAGTTTTAAACATGATTGAAATTACCTATCTAGATGCCAGCAAGAACGAAAGAACTGTAACCTTCGATTCTTATGAAGACTTTGATCGTTCACAACAAGCTTGCCTTATCGGCGTCGCAGACTACTACCCTGTCCAAAAATTAACTTACAACGGTCATGATTTGGACTACCATGGGACTTATTGAGATATCTTCTTCTATCTCAAGAAACAAGATTTAAGCCAATATAACTAAAAAAGGAGAAATACAATGGCAAAAGCAATTACAGATGCAACATTCGAACAAGAAACAAAAGACGGTTTGGTCTTGGTAGACTTCTGGGCAACTTGGTGTGGTCCATGTCGTATGCAAGGTCCAATCTTGGATAAATTGTCTGAAGAACTTTCAGAAGATGTTTTGAAAATCGTTAAAATGGACGTTGATGAAAATCCAAACACAGCTCGTGCCTTTGGAATCATGTCTATCCCAACTCTTCTCTTCAAAAAAGACGGCCAAGTGGTAAAACAAGTTGCTGGTGTTCACACAGCAGAACAAATCAAGGCCATCGTTGCTGAATTGAGCTAATCACACGAGAGACAAAGTACTTGCTTTGGTCTCTTTTTTCTTGCCCTTTGCCATTTTTCAAAAAATATGCTAGACTATAGGTAGAATATTACGATGTTTGGGACACGCCATCGCTAAAAAAAACCTCGATTTGGTATTTTTTAGCTCCCTCATGGGAGCTTTTTGCGTGCTCTAAACATTTCCCATTTTGGAAGGAGTACTATGAAACGTCAATCTGCCTTGGTCGTCTTTAGTGGCGGTCAAGATTCTACAACCTGCCTCTTTTGGGCTAAAGAACACTATGAAACGGTCGAAGCCGTTACCTTTGCCTACGGCCAACGCCATCATCTCGAAATTCAAGTCGCTAGAGAAATCGCTGAGGAGCAGGGGATTCGTCATCATATCCTAGATATGTCTCTGCTGGGGCAAATCACTGAAAATGCCCTGACCTCTGATCTGGAAATTGAGCAAAAAGAGGGAGAGGTTCCCAATACCTTCGTTGATGGTCGTAACCACCTCTTTCTGTCCTTTGCGGCAGTCCTTGCTAAGCAACGAGGCATTAAAGATATCGTGACAGGTGTCTGCGAGACAGACTTCTCAGGCTACCCCGATTGTCGAGATGTCTTTGTCAAATCCCTTAATGTTACCCTCAACCTTGCCATGGATTACGACTTTGTTATCCAAACACCTCTCATGTGGCTGGACAAGGCTGAAACTTGGGAATTGGCTGACCAACTCGGTGCCTTTGACTACGTTCGTGAAAAGACCTTGACCTGCTACAACGGTATTATCGGAAGTGGCTGTGGAGATTGCCCAGCCTGCCACCTACGTCAACATGGTCTAGATGTTTATCTCTCACAGAAAGGAGAGGACTAATGTTTTTTGCACCCAAAGAAATCAAACAGGAAACTGGGGAGTCGCTTATCTACAATCCTTACAGAACCTTGGTATCAAAAGAATTTACCTTTGATGCTGCCCACCACCTCTTTCACTATGAGGGAAAATGCAAATCCCTTCATGGCCACACCTATCATCTGCAGATTGCTGTTAGTGGATTTTTAGATGAGCGTGGCATGACCTACGATTTCGGAGACATCAAAGCTATTTACAAGAACTACTTAGAGCCCCACTTGGATCATCGCTATCTCAATGAAACTCTGCCTTATATGAACACGACTGCTGAAAATATGGTTTACTGGATTTTCCAAACCATGAGTCAAGAGTTACCTGATGAGCGTGGTCTTCGTTTGGAATACGTTCGCCTCTATGAAACTCCGACTTCCTTTGCAGAGTTTAGACGGGAGTGGTTAGATGACTAGGGAACGTGTCCTCAAACTACCAGTTCTGGAAATTTTTGGCCCTACCTTTCAAGGTGAAGGCCGTGCTATTGGGCAGAAAACCATGTTTGTCCGCACTGCTGGTTGCGACTACCACTGCGACTGGTGCGACTCTGCCTTTACTTGGGATGGTTCTGAAAAGCCAACTCGTATGACAGCTGACGAAGTCATTGCTGCCTTGGATAAATTAGGGAGCTACGACTACGTCACCCTATCTGGGGGAAATCCTGCTATCCTAGCAGCCAACATGGCTGAGCTAGTAACCAAGCTCAAGGAACGTGGTGTCACTCTGGCTGTTGAGACCCAAGGCTCCCGCTGGCAAAATTGGTTAAAAGACATCGACCAGGTCACTCTAAGTCCCAAACCTCCTTCATCCAAGATGGAAGTCAACTTTGAGACCCTGGACTTTATCGTTTCCCAACTGGATCCAGACAAGGTCACCTTTAAAATCCCTGTCTTTGATGATGCGGATTTGGCCTTTGCTAAAGTCATTCAAGAGCGCTACCAACCAGATGTTCTCTTCTTATCAGCTGGAAATCCTGAGCCAAAAGCTACAGGTAATATTGTCCAAGACCAACTGGACCGCCTCAAAGAACTCTGGGAACGTGTCGCTACTGACGATAGCTGGGGCAATGTCCGCGTCCTTCCTCAACTACATACCCTCCTCTACGACAACCAACGCGGTGTTTAAGATTAGAAAGAAAAAATCATGTCACAACAAGAAGAAATGAAAAACCTCAGCCTACTGGGCAACAAAGAAACCAACTACATTTTTGACTATCAACCAGAAATCCTCGAATCCTTTGACAACCGTCATGTGGAAAATGACTATTTCATCAAATTCAACTGCCCTGAATTCACCTCACTTTGTCCGATCACTGCTCAGCCAGACTTTGCGACCATTTATATTTCCTACATCCCTGACAAGCTCTGTGTCGAGTCAAAATCCCTCAAACTCTACCTCTTTAGCTACCGAAACCACGGAGATTTCCACGAAAACTGTATCAACACCATCGGGAAAGACTTGGTCAACTTGCTAGACCCTCGCTATTTAGAAGTCTGGGGAAAATTCACTCCGCGCGGTGGCATCTCAATTGACCCCTACTACAACTACGGTAAGCCTGGAACTAAGTATGATGGCTTGGCAGAACAACGCCTCTTCCAACACGACCTTTATCCAGAGAAAATTGACAACCGTTAATACTCTTCGAAAATCAAATTCAAACCGCGTCAACGTCGCCTTGCCGTACTCAAGTACAGCCTGCGGCTAGTTTCCTAGTTTGCCCTTTGATTTTCATTGAGTATAAACAGATAAGAAAAAGCCCTATTCCTCAAATCGAGGAGCAAGGCTTTTTGAGTTTCAATTATTCTTCTGTTCCAAGGAAGTTTTTAGCAACAAGGGCTGCAAGAATCCCACCAACGATTGGAGCAAGGATGAAAATCCATACTTGTTGAAGGGCTGAGCCACCTACCAAGACAGCTGGTGCCAAGCTACGAGCTGGGTTTACTGAAAGTCCAGTAATGTTCAATCCCACAAGGATCATGGCCATCAAGGACAAACCGATTACCAAACCAGCAATCGCTCCATTGCCCTTGCTTTCTGAAGTCACGGTCATGATAACCAAGACAAACAAGAAGGTTGCGATTGTTTCAAACAAGAAACCACCAAAGACAGTGACACCGTTTGCCAAGGCATTTTCACCAAGACTAGTAGTTGACATCCCTGAGTTCGCCAAGAGGAAGAATAGCGCAGCTGATGCAAGGAAAGCTCCAACTACTTGCCCAAGGATGTAGTTAACAAGCTCCGAAGATGACAAACGTTTGTTTACAAACATAGCGATCGAAACCGCTGGGTTCAAGTGAGCACCTGAAACAGTTCCGATTGAGTAGGCTGCAACCACGATGGCTAAACCAAAGGCAAAGGCGATTCCAAGGTGACCTAGGCCATCAAGACCATTTCCAAAAACAACAGCTCCTGTCCCGATGAACACAAGCATAAAAGTACCGATTAACTCAGCGACAAATTTTTTCATTTTCTTTCTCCTTTTTCAAAAACTAGATACTAGTCTATCAAAAGAGGGAAAGGGTTTCAAGAAAATTGTTTGGAAATTTTCAGGATAAAATTCTATAAAAACGGTAGTGTTTATTTGAAACATTTTTTCTAAAGGTATATACTATTAACATAGTTCAGATATGTTATTTATTCCCTAATTTGAACTAATTTTTACAACTTTGCTGTTCTTTTATGAACGTTTGAATGGTATCGTAAATACCAAGGAGGAATCATATGTCTAAAGTTGCTATTGTCACAGGTGCAGGTCAAGGAATCGGTTTTGCAATCGCAAAACGATTGGTTCAAGATGGCTTTAAGGTAGGAGTCTTAGACTACAATCCTGAAACAGCTGAAAAAGCTGTTGCCGAATTATCAGCTGAAAATGCCTTTGCTGTCGTGGCCGATGTTTCGAAACAGGCCGAAGTTGCACAAGCATTTCAAAAGGTTGTTGACCATTTTGGTGATTTAAATGTTGTCGTAAATAACGCTGGTGTTGCTCCAACTACTCCTCTTGATACAATTACTGAGGAACAATTTACACGCACTTTCGGTATCAACGTTGGTGGTGTCATTTGGGGTTCACAAGCTGCACAAGCGCAATTTAAAGCACTTGGCCACGGAGGTAAAATTATCAACGCAACCTCTCAAGCTGGTGTAGTCGGTAACCCAAATCTAACTGTTTATGGTGGAACAAAATTTGCTGTTCGAGGAATTACGCAAACATTAGCACGTGATCTAGCAGACTCAGGCATCACTGTTAACGCCTACGCACCAGGTATTGTGAAAACACCAATGATGTACGACATCGCTCATGAAGTTGGTAAAAATGCAGGAAAAGATGACGAGTGGGGTATGCAGACATTTGCAAAAGATATTACCCTAAAACGCCTATCTGAACCAGAAGATGTGGCTGCTGCTGTCAGCTTCCTCGCAGGACCAGATTCAAACTACATTACAGGACAAACCATTATCGTGGATGGTGGTATGCAATTCCATTAAGATACACAAAAAGAGGTTGGAAAATGATTCAACCTCTTTTATTAGTTTTTATTATCAGGTAGGAGGATACAATAGAAACCCTATTACTAAGTAATACTAGTTAATCCCTAATATTGAAAAGATTGGATAGCTTCTTTCAAGTCATCTTGTAAACTATTTCTCTGGTCAAGTTGGACATAGACTTCCAACAGACAGGATCTAAAGTTGGAAAATTTGTAAAAATCCTCCCTTTCTTCTATCGGAAAATCAACCGTTTTTATCCAAGCAGTTACTTGCTCTTGCTCCAACTTCCCTTGTAAAATCGGTTCATAAAGCACTCTTGCTAAACGCCAATCTTCATCATCTGTAAAACGAATGGTAATTCTTTTAAACAGTTTGCCAAGTATGTCAAATACTTCATGAACTCTGTTTTTAGGAAAGTCTGGATGACAAACTACCTCTGTCAGTAAATCGGCTCCATGTGCAAAAGCGTGAACCCAACCATACTGACTTGAAAAACCTGTCGTGTCCTTTTCTTTTGAAAGATAGTGCAAACCTTGATTTAAAAGGACATTGCGAATTTCTGCTTTTAATCCCTGATAAAAAACCGATTGCTGGTTGGCATCCGCAAACAAGAGGTTTGCATAAACAAGTGCCCTAAAAGAACGTTCAAGTGTTGGCAGACCTACCTTATCAATCTCTTTATCTAGTCCTCCATCAGCTGAGACCACCTCAGCAATGAAATAAAATTGTTCCTGTGTAAATAGCTCTTCCTGAATCCCTCTAGCAAAGCTTGTAAAAACAAGGTCATCGCGAATTTCTGGAGAAGGATCTCCCAAATGGTCAAGCAACCACTGGATTTCCTCCTGATGATAACTTGGTTTTTCAACTGCTATTTTTCTTAGTAACTCTTGATACATGGGCAATAACTCTACACTTCTAACAACTGTTCAAAAAGCCGTCCTTAAATGACTTAATATTGAATTCTCAATTAAATACAATCTGATAAAAAATGAAGTAAATAACTATCAATACCAACTTACCGCAAGTTCAATTTTAACATCATGACCTTCAACGGCGTGTTTGAAAATAGCTACAGCCAAGCCAATTATAATGACGCTTAACAAACCCATAAACATCATTCTAGAACAATCTTTCTATCCCCCTACTCTCCCAACTGGGCACTGTAGGCAATAATCTGGTCAACTGTGTCTGACAAGAACTGAATGGTATCACGGAGTGGTTTGTCTGTTGAGATATCCGCTCCGATAATCATGGCTGACTCAAGCGGTGTCTTGCTGCCACCTGATTTGAGGAGGTTGAGCCAGTCTTCGGCTCCAGTTTCTGAATTTTTCAGATGGAGGTAACCCGCAGTCGAGATAACAAGACCAGCAGAGTAAGTGTAGCTATACAAGCCCATGTAGTAGTGAGCTTGGCGCATCCAAGTCAGAGCCGCATCGTCGTCAATTTCAATGGCACCTCCCCAGAAGTCTGTCAAGACTTCCTTCATAATGCTATTAAGCTTGCTTGCTCCAAATGTTTCTCCCTCTTCAATCAGTGTATAAACCTTGCGCTGGAAGGCTGCTTCCAAGAGGTGGGTAATGAAATTATGGAAGTAGGTATCTGTCAAGCGGTGGGCAAGAGCGAAGCGTTTTTGACGCGGATCGTCAGACTGGTGTTCCAAGTAATCACTTAAAAGCAATTCATTGAAGGTTGACGGCGCTTCGACATAGTAAGTAGACATGTGGGCGTTGAAGTAACTTTGGTGATTGTCTGAAAAGATGAATTGACCAGAATGCCCAATTTCATGAATCAGGGTATAGACATCGCTCAAACGACCTGTCCAACTCATGAGGACATAAGGGTGCACGCGATATGGATCCGCCGCATAACCACCAGAATCCTTACCACTATTGGCAGCAAAGTCCACCCAGCGCTCTTCTTGATAGCGAGCAACTTCCTGACAATATTCTTGCCCCAAAGGTTCTACCGACTTCATGACCAAATCATAGGCGTCGTCAATAGTCACTTGAGGATTTAGGGCGCTATCCAAGTCCAATTTCCAATCTGCAAAGGTCATCTTTTCAAGACCATTGACCTTGGCAACATGCTTGAGGTATCTCTGAGCGACTGGCGAAAATTCCTGCATAATGAGGTCAATCTGGCGATCAAACATGGCACGGTCCACTTCTTGCTCAGCCAAAAGATAATCAAAGACAGAGTCGTAACCCTTCATATCTGCCAATAATTTTTCAGACTTGACTTGGGCTAAATAGGCTGCCGCAGCTGTATTTTGGTGCTTACGAAGACCTTCTGAGAAGGAACGGAAAGATTTTTCACGAACCTCAGCATCCTCGTGATTTTGGTAGAAATTCTCATAGGTGACAAAGCTGTTTTTGTAGGTCTTGCCATTGACTTCAAAGTCGGCCATTTCAAAATCCCCAGCTCGCATCTTAGTGTAAATATCCTGCGGACTGTAGAAAACCTCGCCGAGATTGGTCAAGGCCTTCTCCACATCAGCCCCTAAATAGTGGGCTTTTTTTATTTTGGCCTGACGAATGGCAGCTGTTAAATGAGGCAATTTACCCAAACGGTCCAAGACTTCCTCATCTGCTACCATCAAGGCATCGTCAAAGAAGGTCAGAGCTACGCTGGCGTCTGTTTCAAATTCCATCCCAGCTTGGGCAATGTTGGCAAATTCGTCATTGCTATAGTCTGTCGTCTGAGGCATAAAGCCATAGTTGCCAATATGGCTCATCTGAATGTAGATTTGTTCCAATTCCGCAAAGGCCTTCTCGAAATCTTCAAAAGTGTGAAGATTGCCATTGTAGTCACGGCTAAACTGGTTGATGTCTTCACGAGCCTTCTCGATTGCACGCAAGAAATCCTCACGGTCTTGGTATAGGGCTGTTAAATCCCAAAGTTCCTTCTCTGGAAATTCTGAACGGTGTTTTTGTTCCATTTTCTTCCTCTTATTTCTCTAATTCTAATAAAACACTAAGGGCTGATAAGGCGTAAAGCGGTGCTGTTTCTGCTCGCAAAATACGAGGACCAAGACCTGCCAAGACTGCTCCCTTAGCTTCAAAACTTTCGATTTCTGCAGGTGACAGACCACCTTCTGGACCAAAGATAAAGAGCAATTTGGCTCCCTTCTCGAGTCCATTAACTGCTTGTAAAAGCGCAGCAGCTTCTCCTTCTTTGGCCGACTCTTCATAAGCCACTACGATGCGGTCAAACTGGTCAAGTTGTGCTAGAAAGTCTGCCTTTTTCTCAAACAGCTTGATGCTTGGAAAGAAGTTACGCTTGCTTTGCTCGGCTGCTCCAAGGGCAATTTTTTCTAGTTTTTCAACTTTTTTGCCCAATTTCTTGCCATCCCACTTGGCAACTGACCAATCGGCAGGAAAGGCCCAGATTTGGCTGGCACCCAGTTCAGTTACTTTTTGAGTGATGAACTCCAGCTTGTCCCCCTTGGGAAAGCCGGATGCAATGGTCACTTGGACTGGTAGTTCTACATTGTCAGTTAATTCTTGGATCAACTCAAACTGACGATTTTCAACATCCAAGACGCGCGCCAAACGCTTAATGCCATCATCAAAGACCAAAGTAACCTCATCCTCTTCTTTCAAGCGCATAACCTGAAACATATGCTTGCTGGTTTCCTTGTCCTCGATGGTGACAGGAGAGATAGCACTGCCTTTTACAAAATACTGCTGCATGCTAGCCTCCAATCACACCTGAAATATCCTTGGTTTTCTTAAAGACACAGGCATTCCATTCCCCTTGAATTATGTGGGTTTCAAGGAAAAATCCAGCTGACTCAGCCGACTCGCGCACCATGTCCCACTTGTCCTTGATAATCCCACTCATGATCAGGTAGCCTTCGTCCTTGACCAAACGATAAGCATCTTCTGTCAGATGAATGAGAATATCCGCTAAGATATTAGCCACAATCACGTCTGCCTCAATCTCAACACCCTTAAGCAAGTCTCCTGCCGCTACATGGATATTTTCCATGCCAGGATTGAGCTCAATATTTTCCTGAGCCACACGAACCGCCACATCATCTAGGTCGTAGGCAAAGATTTCCTTGGCACCAAGCAGCGAACTAGCGATAGAGAGGACACCTGAACCAGTCCCCACATCCAGCACCGTTTCGCCACCACGGAGAACCTGCTCTAAGGCAAAGAGGCTCATCTTAGTGGTTGGATGGGTCCCAGTTCCAAAGGCCATACCAGGATCCAGCTTGATAATCTTTTCTCCCGCAGTCGCCTCATAGTCTGTCCAAGACGGCACGATAGTCAAATCATGAGTAATGCGAGCTGGTTCATAGTATTTCTTCCAGTTGTCTGCCCAGTCTTCCTCAGCCAAGGCAGTCGTCCCCATCTTGACCTCACCCAGATCCATAAAGTCTGTCAATTCTGCTAGACGAGCCTGCAAATCTGCCTCAACCGTTGCTACATCAACCGTATCAGGGTAATAGGCTGTCACAACGATTTCTTCTTGCTGCTCGACCTCTGGGAAAATCTCTCCAAAACGATCCACATTTCCCACATAGTCCATGCTGTCTTCAATCGCAACACCTTGTGCTCCCAACTCGATTAAGAGATTGGAAACCAATTCCTCCCCCTCACGCTTAACTGTAACTTTTAACTCTTGCCATGTTTCCATATTTAAGATACCAAGCCCGTAAAACACAAAGTCAAAATAGGAACTTCTCTGAAGACGCTTGTGTCTACGTGAAGTTTATCTTTTTGGCACAATGTTTAGGGCGGGTTCAGTTTAGAAATTTAACCGAACCATCCTTTCTAATCACTTACTTTTAAATAGTCTTTTAATCTCTCTTGTAACTGAGGTACTACTTGACTGGATGTCAAAAATTCCTCAATGTTCATCAGTTTATAGGCCTGTCCTTCATCTCCAAAGGTAATATTGTCAAATTGTTCTTGTCTTAGCTGACCAACCATAAAGACAGAGTACCGACCTTCATAGAGCACACTTGGATAAACCTTCGCCCAAAGTAGACAATCCTCAGTCAAATGAATTCCCAGTTCTTCATAAACTTCACGCGCCACACATTCAAAAGGACTTTCATCCCCCTCTCGCCCACCACCGGGCAGTTCCCACATATTGGGCCAGGGAATGCTTGCCTTATCATCGCGTAAGATAGTCAGAAGCTTATCTCCACAAAACAAAGCAATCTTACAGCCTGTGAAATCAGAAATCTCTATTTCCATATTAGACTCCTTCGGTTAATTCCTTTTCCAGCTCAGCTAACCAGTTTTGATAATAGATTTTCTCATCCCGTAACATCCGGCTGCTATTCATTTTATGTCTAGCAATCTTCATAGCCTTGTGAGTTTGAACTACATCTTTCTTTACCTTAAATTGATACCAGGCTTGAATGACCTGCATATCTGCTGTTTTAATAGATAAAAAGGATTTGACCCCTCGAATACTTGCATATTCTTCCGCTTTCTTATTATCTCCTTCCATCAGAGCAACTTGAAGAAGGTATATTTGAGAAATAGTTTTAGACATTGGATTATCTGTTTTCTCTAACACAGACTGAAACTGTTGCTTTGCAAGCTCTATATTATCATCCAATATAAATACCAATCCCTGAAGAGTCTGAACACTTTCTGCAAAACTCCCTCTCGCATCCTCATCAACAGGCATGGTAAAGTCTTTCAAGTCATATTCTTGAGGAGCTAACAAGGTCTGGGCAGAATGCCTCAACACCATGTAGGCGTATTTGGTATTTTCAGGGTGTTGTAGCAATTCCCAGATTTTTGCTCCATCGGTGATACCGACTGGCAAAGCATTGTTTAGGAAGAAAGACAAATTAAGAAAAATCCAAGTACCAGCAAAATACCAGCTTCTTGTCAAAAATCCAAACAATATCGCCAATAATATTAAGCTAAGATGAACCATCAAGCCTCCTGAAAGCATCAGGATGATTCTTTGGTCGCTTTCATCTTCTTTCAATCCAATATACTGAGCACCAACATTTTTCATAACGGCTGTTCGACTAAGATAAAACCTGCCTGACTTTTTGGTCAAAAGAAAATGTCCTAATCCAAAAGCCACCAGCCGATAGCCTGTCAAGTAGCCACAAAAAGCATGACCCAGCTCATGAAGAATAAAAATTAAATACATGCTTAGAAGAGCAAAGGAATAACCAATAGTGAAGGCTAAAACTGCGGAATACCCCAACTCTGCAAATGCGATAGTTCCACAAGCAAAAGCTAGCATAATAAAGACAAAGGCTAGCACATAAACCAAATAAGTCCCAATTTTTTTCATAAAACCTCCAACCAACTCCTAGTATCTCGGATAAGGATAAAATTCCCCTTCTTCCAAGCCGACTTTTCCTTCTTCAAAGACTTCTTGGTTCCATTCCATGACAAATTCTTCTGCTTCTGGGTCTTCCAAAAAGTCCATGAGGGCATCTAGTCCAACCTCTGCAGTATCTTTGAGAAATAGCGCAAAATAAGCTAAGAATTCACGAGAAAAACCTTTCTTAGGCAGGTAAGGGATGACTGTAAGATAGTCTTCTGCATTAACTGTTGACTTGGCAGGATTGTAAAAAAGTACCGCTTCTTCAAAAAGGATATCATCTGACGAAACCTCTCCGTCTTCATCTAGCATCTCCACCCCTGCAGCATTTTGTGCCTCTAATAGAAAACTCACTTCAACCGCATGATTGTGCTTGTCCCAACTAATCTCATAATCAAAAGGAAAGTTCTTGTCCAACTCTTCTTGTAAAACATCTAAAAATCCATATGTTGCCATTTTGTCCTCTTTCTATGCGACTCTTAAATCGCCCCGATTGCTCGGAAATATGCTAAAATAGATACTACCATCTTACCACAAAATTATTTTATGTCCTAATTATACCATATTACCTCATTTAAACCCTTGGTATTAGTGATTTTCTTAAACGGTTGATTTCCTTATTTTTTCCAAAAACTCAACACAAAAAGCCCTCGAAAGGGCTAGCAAATCTATAGGATCAATAGACAAGTAACCAGCACAATTAGGAGTGCTTTTTTTATTGACTATTCCCACGATGTCACACTTAATCTTAGGCTTGAATTTTCTTATCTGCAATAGCGTCTGTCAAAGTCTGAGAAAAGTTAAGTCCCATTTCTCGTCCCAACTTATCTGCCCATCTTGGTATGGTCAAGGTCTTTTTAATGGGTTCCTGACTTCCTAAATACTCTGATACATCAACAGATACCATAGAAATAAAAGATTTATCAAGGTCATAGGTTGACACGAAATCTTCATCATCTTTAAAAGGATCATTATCAATTAAAGACAAGCTATTGATATCTGATGGCTGGGGCAAGTCTTCATCACTCTCTATCAAATCTGCAACAGTTATGCCTAACCACTCTGAACCCATAGCCAGAGCCTCAGAAATCCCCTCTCCTTGTGTCGCTGAGTATTCAAAATCCGGGAAATGGACAAAATAAGTCGCTTCTGCTCCGTCTGTATCGTCATAATAAAATAAAGCTGGATACGTAACTAACATCTCACTACCTCCATATCAAAAAGCAGGGGCTGAATTTTACAACCCAGCTTGCTTTCTTATCCCTCTTTCAGTGTACTTATTCAGCTCACCATGAGGGATTGTGATAGGTCTTTCTCCTTGCTTCTCCATTTTAATATGGGAACCTTTACCGCCTCTAGTCTTTATCCAACCATGGGCCGTAAGGAGTTTAACCATCTCTTTTTGTGTCATAGGCATAGCGCTTTTACCTCCTGACAACACCATTATAACACGTGCTACACGTATTGTAAAGGAGTGATACTTATTATTCTCTTATACATAAAATCCCCTAGATGTGGTTCTAAGGGAAGCCTTATATAAACGGATAGACAGAACTATCAGAGTTCCTGCTTTTCTCGACCCACTAGAAATGGCGCGATTCAATCTTAACATTACTTCTCCTCTCTTCATTAAAAAATGATTATCACCCAAAATTATATTACGATTTTTATAAAAGACTAGCAAAAACTACTAAATCAATACATTCAGCAGACGAGAAACTTGCATTGTCAGATAAACTGTTTTATCATTTACCATACTTTATTCATTAGTAATATCACTTGATTTGAAGTATAATATTGGAAAGGAAATCAGTAATGAATTTAGAACAATATTTAGGAAAAGAAATTAGGGTTGTTTTTGTTGACGGTCAAATTTTAGAGAGTCATTGTAATAGCTTTACAGGGAAACTTGATACAGAAGATGAACTCTATGATGAAATTAAAATAAGAACAGATAAATATCCATATGTTGGATTTAATGAATCTGAAATCGCATCAATAGAGTTAACTCAAGACGGTATTACAAAATAACAGGAGTTGTTTATCATGAATAAAACTAAAAAAGAAAATTTAATTTTCATTGATGGTTGGGAGCATGTGCATTGCCCTGTATGTGGAACTTTAGTAGAAACTTATGATATTTGCGATGTTTGTCATTGGCAAAATACGGGAGCATTTAATATCGATGGCGGTCCTAATAAAATAACGCTTGCTGAAGCAAAAATGGCTTATAAAAGGAAAAACGACATAAATGAATCACAAAAGACTTGGGTAATTGATGGATATTTATGGCTACATTGCCCTGTTTGCGGAACTGAAGTTATGGACTATGATATCTGTGACGTCTGTCGTTGGCAAAATACGGGTATTATAAATATTGACGGTGGCCCTAACAAGATGACTCTCGCAGAAGCCAAAGAAGCTTACGCAAGGAGAAAAATCGTAAAAATTCTAGAATTTGATACAGTGTTGTTAAAAAACGGTCAAACGGCGACAATTGTCGAAAAGTTAAGTGAAGATACTTTTATTGCTGACATAGGAGATTCCCCGAAAGACTGGGATACCATAACAATTACAATCAATGATATTGAAAAAGTAGTGTATTGAAATAGCTAATATATTTGTATAGTGTTGGGAGTAACCTTAAATGAATAAGACTGGAAAAGAGAATTTAATCATTATTAACGGTAGCAAATATGTCCATTGTCCAGTATGTGGGACTGTTACAGCAGTGTATGACATCTTGACGTCTGTCAGTGGCAAAATACAGGAGAAACTAATATAGATGGCGGCCCTAATGAAATGACACTTGCAGAAGCCAAAGAAGCTTACGCAAAAGGGAATTCCAATAATATAAAATATATAGCTACTATTTCACTTTTCAACCATGTTTATAATTTCTTTTAAGCTTGGTTTGGTTTTTCTAATTCTATCCCATGACCTCATTTTTAAAAAAATCCCTAAATAGATGCCATTTATCTTTGGTAATTCGTTAGAAAGATTGTATTTCTCTCTAATCTCATCTTTATGACTTTCTACAAATTTGCTACGAGGTAAGCAATAAAAAATACCTTCCCCAAAATAACTTAAATCTTCATCAGATAGTTCAATAAGCTCTTCAGGTTTTACAAAAATCGCTCTATTCACTCTATCTTTGCCACTGGCAAAGGCTTTCTCCACAAACCTTTTATCTAGTCCCATCTTTATTTAACTCTCTCAAATTGTTTTAGTTCCAGAACAGTCAGTTCTTTAAATTCTTTTCCTGTTTCGTTTAAATATTTGTTAATTTTTCCAAGATTGTATTTCATAGGTGCTGATTTCACTCCATTTGGTAAACCAACTAGTCCGTCAAGTTCCATAAATGACTTATTTTCAAGTAGCTTTGAATTTGAAGTATTCATCTAGTTCCATTTTCTCCTTTTCAAATATTGCTATCTAAATTTATATCTACTATGTACTTTACCAAGAAAACTTCCTAACTTGGTAATTCCATTATTTCCACTACTTATCACCTCTCTTTTCATTATAGTTCATGCAATAACATTTAGCAATATTATTTCTCAAGTCAGCACTTCCACTTCTTTAGGCTCAACTATCCTATTTTGAGTTTTAAGGGAAATCCATTATCTCATGCTGATGCCTCTCCTCATTAAATTAAATAGTCAAAAAGATTCTATCTCACACCCTGAATATTACAAAACCATTGAAATATCACAACTAATAGGCTAGAATGGACATAGTAAGATATATTAGATGAGTCATTCTACTCAAAAAATATGACACTAAAATCCACGTTAGAAAGGACTGCTATGCCAGACAATCTCGCGCTTCGCATGCGCCCTAAAACCATAGACCAGGTCATCGGTCAGGAGCATCTGGTCGGACCTGGAAAAATCATCCGTCGCATGGTGGAAGCCAATCGCCTATCCTCCATGATTCTCTACGGACCTCCGGGAATCGGCAAGACCAGTATTGCCTCGGCCATCGCTGGAACGACCAAGTATGCCTTTCGGACCTTTAATGCGACAGTTGATAGTAAAAAGCGACTGCAAGAAATTGCGGAAGAGGCTAAATTCTCTGGTGGTCTCGTCCTATTGCTAGACGAGATTCATAGACTAGATAAAACCAAGCAAGACTTCCTCTTACCTCTCTTGGAAAGTGGTCTGGTCATCATGATTGGCGCTACGACTGAAAATCCTTTCTTCTCTGTCACTCCTGCCATTCGTAGCCGTGTTCAAATTTTTGAGTTGGAACCTCTGTCTAACCAAGACGTCAAGGAGGCCCTGCAGATAGCTCTAAGTAACCCTGAGCGTGGTTTTGATTTTCCAGTAGAACTAGATGAAGATGCGCTGGATTTTATTGCTACCTCTACAAACGGAGACCTTCGCTCTGCCTTCAACTCACTGGATTTGGCAGCTCTCTCTACCCCTGAGAATGATAAGGGCATCCGCCACATCACCCTCGACATCATGGAAAATAGCCTGCAGCAGAGCTACATCACTATGGATAAGGATGGAGATGGCCACTATGATGTTCTCTCAGCCCTGCAAAAGTCTATCCGTGGCTCAGATGTGGATGCCAGTCTCCACTATGCTGCCCGCTTGATTGAGGCTGGTGATTTGCCAAGTCTCGCTCGTCGCTTGACTGTTATCGCTTATGAAGATATCGGCTTAGCCAATCCTGAAGCTCAGATTCACACCGTGACTGCTCTGGATGCTGCCCAAAAGATTGGGTTCCCAGAAGCCCGCATTCTCATTGCCAATGTCGTCATTGATTTGGCCCTTTCTCCAAAATCCAACTCAGCCTATGTAGCTATGAATAAGGCTCTTGCCGACCTCAAAACATCAGGGCACTTGCCTATTCCGCGACACCTGCGTGATGGGCACTACAGTGGAAGCAAGGAACTGGGGAATGCCCAAGACTATCTCTATCCACACAACTATCCTGGAAATTGGGTCAAGCAAGACTATCTACCAGAAAAAATTCGTAATCATCACTATTTCCAAGCAGAAGATACTGGTAAATATGAACGGGCTTTGGCTCAAAGAAAGGAAGCTATCGACCGTTTGCGAAAAATCTGAAATCCTTTTCAAAAAATTGCACTTTCCTCTTGATTTTTTTTGAAAAAGTGGTATTATATAAACATAGAAACGCTGTGGTGTACGACTTCACACTTAAGTGTTGACCGACTATTTTTTGTATTATTAGGGAAACAAAAGTCTTCTAACAGCATGTAGGCCGTCTCACACGGAAACAGCTTCAGTTAGAGCGAGTTGCCCACCTGCTTAATTGCGCGGGTTCAATACAAACCGTGAAGTTTCGGCACCAATACAGCTTTTTTCTTTGCCTCCTTAGCTCAGCTGGCAGAGCAGCGGACTCTTAATCCGTGGGTCACAGGTTCGATCCCTGTAGGGGGCATCTAAATACAACAGGAAAAAGCCTTGTAAATCAAGGCTTTTTTTGCTTGTCTATAACTGATTTACCCCATCATTTGTCCCACATTTTAAATCTATCTTTTCTTTTTGAATCAAATTACATCTTTACAAATAGTGTAAAGCCAGTTACTTTTGCTTTGATTCCATACAATATTTTCATGTAGAGAAGACAAATTTTATCTTCTCTTTTTATTTTCAAAATAATAAAAACTGATTTTCTTTTCATAAATCAGACTGAAACTTCCAAATTTTCCATTTTGTTTATTGACATTTCCTCTAAAAAGGTGTATAATATTTTTATTATCAAACTATACTATATAGGGGGTATTGAAATGAAATTTTCTAATCGTTTACTGCTATTCCTTGCAGGAGTTGTTTTTGTCCTTTTAGGACTTTTCCTATTTACAAACCCAGTAGCTAATCTTGTTGCTTACAGCTGGTGGATTGCATTTGGTTTACTGGTTTCTTCTATAGCAGCTATTTTAGGCTATTTCTCTGTACCAAAAGAGCTTCGCTCACCAGCTCATCTTTTCCAAGGGATTGTTAATCTTCTCTTAGCTCTTTACCTCGTTGCCTATGGCTTTGTGACGCTGCCAGTTGTCATTCCAACTATTTTAGGAATTTGGTTAATTGTAGAAGCCATTATAGCTTTCTTTAAAGGCAATCGTCTGGGATTGATTTTCCCTATTATTGGCAACCATATCATGTGGATAGCGTTGCTTGCATTTTTACTAGGTCTAGTGATTTTGTTCAATCCAGTAGCTACAAGTGTCTTTGTCGTTTATGTCGTTGCCTTTGCATTTTTAATTGTTGGTTTCACCTATATCCTTGATGCCTTTCGTAAATAATCTAGCTGCCATTTTGGGCATATTAAAATAGCTGGGAAGTTACATTCTCAGCTTTTTCTGTTGCCTCCTTAGCTCAGTTGGTAGAGCAGTAGACTCTTAAGCTATGGGGCGCAGGTTCGAGCCCTGCAGGGGGCACATCTAAATCAACAGAAATAAGCCTTGAAACCAAGGCTTTTTTTAACGTCTAATAGCTTTTTGTAGAAAAGTATTTAAAAATAAAAGAGAAGAGAATCTCTCACTCTCTTCTCAGTATATCTTATTAAATTTAGTTTTTCTTAATCTAGCTGATTTTCCTTTGCAACGACAAATTCCTTAACCAATCGATAGATAACAGCAAATATCGGTGTAAAGAATATCATCCCAAGTAAGCCAAAGAGATTGCCTCCAATACTAGCAGCCGCAAGCGTGAAAATAGCTGGCAAACCAATAGACTGACCTACAACTCTAGGATAAATAAGGTTTCCTTCAATCAGCTGTATAACTTGATATAGAAGAAGAGAAAGTAAGGCTTGAGTAGGACTCACTGTGAAGATAAAAATCGCTCCCACAACACAAGCAATCATAGGCCCTACATAAGGAATGAACGATAGCACTCCTGCAAAGATACCTGTCATTACTCCATAGGGTATCCCAAACACGCTGTAACCAACCGCTATCATAACTCCTATGATAACTGCTTCAATCAGCTGACTCATCAAAAATTGGTCATAAGTCTCTAGTGCTACTTGTCCAATGTAAGTCAACTTTATCACCACCTTCTCTGGAAGAAAAACTTTTAGAAGTCGACTCGTCATCGCTGCCAAATGTTCCTTACTGGATAAAAATAAAAAGGTGAAGACTATAATCAAAAAGGCATTCATCAAACTTGAAAAAATATTGCCGATATTACTAGTCAGACCTGATAAAAAACCTATCAAAGCTTGGCTAATAGAACTAGATTGTCCCTGTATGCCTGATACGATAGTTGACAACATGTCTTTGGTTACAAATTCCGAGCTGCCTAGCAATTTCCCAAGTTGAGTAAGGACTGTTGAAAGGACTGTTCCCAGCTGACTAATAGTCTGGGCTAGGGTTGGCAGCACCAAAACCAAAAGAGCAATCACGATTAAGATAAGAGCTAGGAAAACAAGTACCATGGCAATCGGACGACGCAACTCTGCCTTTACCTTCAATTTAACTAAGTACTGTTCAATTTTTTTCATAGGAACATTAAGCACAAAAGCAATAACAGCACCATAAATCAAGGTTGATATTACATCAAAGAGAGAGATTGCTCCTGATATAAAGCTCGATGCATTCAGAATTACAAGAGCAACCAGCCCTATAAAAAGTATTAACGGGGTGTATTTTTTTACTAAGTTCATAAATTCTCCTTAATAAACATGTTTAGATACGACTATACTATTTGGTTTTTCAAACTCTCGATTAAGGTAGGCTTGGTAAGTTCCTGGAGCGATAAATCCTTTGGGTGAGAGGATATCGGTGCCAGCCTGACCGACTATGGTATCAGCCAAGAGCACACAGTTTGTAGATAAGACAAAGTAGGTTTTAAACTTAGATTTGATAAATTTATAAAGTTCCCCATCTGTCTCATGTCTGATTTTATAAGCGTAGGTGTAGTCTTCCTTACCATCACCTGTCATGATTTTATCTGCACTTGGCTCCCATGGAATCGTCAGTTGTTTCAATTCAGCCAACTTTTTCTGAACTGCTTTTTCCATTTCAGGCGTCAAATCTATTCCGTAACCAAAAAGTGTTTTTTGACTCTCACGTTTACATAGATCAATGTACTTATCGCGGTCACAGAAATATAAGACACCATCTCCTACCATGCCAAATAAGGTCTCAGATGACGGATCATAGTTGCCATAAGAAATAACACGGCCCTGATAGCAGATATCCACATGACCAATAGCTGAAAACAGGGAGGTCTCAGCTGTATGAACAAAAATTTCTAGCTCTGCTGTCTTACCAGACTTCACTATTCCAAGATGGATATCTTCTTCCTCATCAGCATTTTCCAGCATAAATTTGTTAATTTTTGCTAAAGTTCTTGCAGGGATGAGAGCGGCTAGGACAATAGGTAAGCTCATTCTTACACGACGTTTGAGATGGTTTTTCCCAATTTCCTCCTCAAACAAGAAACCATCACGGATATTGGACACACCATAAAGGAAAAAATAAGCCCCTAATACAAAGAGTTGAAAGACAGAATTTCCTGTAGAGGACAAAAGACTAGTCCCACCAAGAAAAACTAGTACGAGTCCATCTAGTAAGAGACGAAAACGAGGTCGAATTTTGTTTTTGCGGTAGAGAACATAGGTGACAAGGTTAATACTAGCATGAAAAATCTGATAAACTCCAATCACAAGAGCCAAAATATAAATCGGCACATCCGTCGCAAGATTGGAGCCAAGCAAATATCCCAGCACTAACAATTTAACCAGTGCAACTCCCAAGGTATCCGTTGACTGGCTTTTTTTGAAAACTCTTAATAGCAAATCTACGACCGTTGCTATCCAAGCTAAAAACAGAACCAGGCGAATAACTGTTACTGGCAACCAAGTCCCCGTGACCATCAAGATGAGACCTAGCAGAACAAACAAGAAACCCTGAGCAAGTAATTTCTTACCTGTCAGACCTAAAGATAGAATTTTCGCCATATAAAAACCTTTCAACAATAAAAATTAAACACTCCGATTAAACTGACTAGTAAATAGCCAACACTACAAACAGCCTGTGCCAGCAACATATGGTGACTAGAAATGACTGTAGTAATGTCACCATCTTGTCTTATGCACTTCTAAAATTTGTTATATTGATTAGAAACCAGAGCTTATAAAAACTAGCTAAACTCGAGAGATAGACACAATTGCGACGAAAAAATGTATAACCAATTCAACTTGTTAAGGTAAGAAAGCATTATTTCCAATCTATTAATTATTCATCTATTACCTATTATGACACAATATTCCCTATAGTTCAACTTTTTACTTGTTTTTATATTACACGGACTAAAAAGTTTTCAACAGTTGATTGCATTTGTTTTAATAAGTTTTAACCTTTCTTGGTTAGATAAAAAAAGAACCATACAGTTTAGAATCTGTATGGTTTTTGCCCCACTTTTGTCCCATTTTTAAATCATGACATTGAAAATACCTAAAATCACTTATATTTCAATATTTTTAATTGCTCTCAATATGAAAGTCCTTTCCAAATCCCTGTAGGGGGCATCTAAATCAACAGGAAAAAGCCTTGGAATCAAGGCTTTTTTGTGTAGTCTTAGCACTAAAAAACGATAGAAAAAACACCCCTTCTGAACTGCACCCCAAAAGTTAGACAGAAAAAACCTAACTTTTGTGGCGCAGTTCATTCGCGTCACATGAAGTTATTTAAGCATCTCCTTTTTTTTTATTACCATTTTCTGTTATAATAAATTGTACTTCTAAAATAGAAAGGTCTTAAGATGACAACTCTTATTAAACATAAACGTGTAGAATTTTCAGAACTTTTTTATGACTTAGTTTTTGTTTTTGCAATTTCAAAAGTAACTACTTTAATTGACCATCTTCATAACGGTATTTTGACTTGGAATTCTTTGCTTGATTTTTTCATGTCTGTCTTGCTTCTCATCGATTCCTGGATGATTCAAACCGATTATACCAATCGCTATGGAAAGAACTCTTTATTTAACATAGTAATCATGTTTATCAAAATGGGAATTTTACTCTTTATAGCCAATATGATTGGACCTGATTGGCAACAATATTTTCATTATCTCTGTTGGGCTATTGGTACATTAACCCTTACCTTATTTTTTCAATATTTGGTTGAGTTTTTTAAAAAATCAACCGATAATGTTCATAGGGAAAGTATCAAAGGTTTTCTATGGATAACAGGTCTACGAAGTTTAGAAATCTATCTAGCAGCTCTTCTTCCTATTTACATTGGAGTCTATATCCTTTATGCTAGTATTCTGCTAACATTTATTATGCCAAGTATCTTGCTTAATAAAGATAAGCATTACCAGGTAAATCTCCCCCATTTAATCGAGCGCATCTCCCTTCTTGTCATTATTATGTTTGGAGAGATGATTATGGGGCTAGCTAACTTCTTTACAATCGAGAATTTCTCGATTTATTCGGTTCTTTATTTCATTATTATGATTTCTCTGTTCTTGTTTTATTTTGGTCAATTCGACCATGCTATTGATGAAAAATCTAATCAAAAGGGGCTATTTCTAATTTACAGTCACTATCCTATTTTCATTGGGCTTATGATGATGACTGTATCGATGAGTTTTCTTCTGAATCCTGAAACTAATCTTCTCTTTGCAACCAGCTTCTTTTATATCGGAATTGGCCTCTTCCAAGCTGCTGTCCTAGCAAATGGGCCCTATAACAAACACTATCTTCGCTATTCGAAAAGTTACTACTGTGTCCAAGCTACACTCTATCTGGCTGCCTTGATTCTCTCTTTAATCTTTGCTTCTAATCCTATAATAGTAGTAAGTATTACAACCATTTTAGCTCTAGCTATAGCTATTCATTCTATTTATTTTTATATGACACAGACTAAAAAACATTCCACACCTTACTGGGAGTTGTTTTAATGAGTTTATAACATAAAAAAGCCTTGGAATCAAGGCTTTTTTGCTTTCTATCTAAACTTTTTCATAACGTATTTTCGTACAGGTGCTTCAATGGTTTGAACAATTTCAAATCCTTCTTTTTGATAAAGGTGCTTGGCTGCTTGATTTGCCTCGTAGACATTTAGTGAAATAGTATCTATGTCTTCATTTTCAAAGGCCAAACTAACAAATTTCCTTAAAGCCTGCCCACCTAAGCCTTGTCCCTGTTTCTGGGGGTTGATAAAAAATCTCCCGATATGAAGATTCCTGTCTTCTAGCCTGATTTTCTGGATAAGCCCCACAAACTCTTGTCCTTCAAAGATTGAAAAGATTCCTTCCAAATCTTGCAAGACTTGAATTGTCAAGGGAAAAGGAATCATTGTTCCCATCCATTGTTCTTGAAAGGATTTGCCAAGGGAGTTGGACCATTGGCATACGAGCTGAGCGTTTTCTATACTCACCTTTTCTTCAAAACGAATTGTCATCTTGACCTCCCCATCTTATCTATGTTTCTCCATTATACTACTTCTCCCATTTTTTACGAATAGATAAGTATGATTGATTTTTATTTTTTTCTTGTCGGGAGCATTCTCGCTTCCTTTCTTGGTTTGGTCATTGACCGCTTTCCAGAGCAATCCATTATCAGTCCAGCAAGTCACTGCGATTCCTGTCAGACTCGCTTGCGCCCCTTAGATTTGATTCCGATTCTCTCGCAGGTCTTTCATCGCTTTCGCTGTCGCTACTGCAAGGCTCCTTATCCAGTCTGGTATGTCCTTTTTGAACTAGGCTTAGGACTCCTCTTTCTATCTTGGTCTTGGGGATTACTTTCCTTGAGTCAAGTCATCCTAATCACTGGTGGCTTGACCTTAGGTATCTACGACTTTCACCATCAGGAATATCCCTTACTGGTCTGGATGACTTTCCACCTAATCCTCATGGCTTCCACTGGCTGGAATCTGGTCATGGTCTTCTTCCTTGTCCTTGGAATGTTAGCTCATTTTATCGATATCCGCATGGGCGCAGGGGATTTTCTCTTTTTAGCTTCTTGTGCTCTCGTCTTTAGCGTAACCGAATTACTTATCTTGATTCAGTTTGCTTCTGCGACAGGAATTCTAGCCTTTCTCCTGCAAAAGAAAAAGGAAAGGCTTCCTTTTGTGCCTTTCCTCTTACTCGCTGCTTGCGTGATTATTTTTGGTAAGCTACTGCTTGTTTGATAAAGTCCTGAATCGGCTCTCCTTGGTGGAGAGCTTTTACAATTTTCGAACCAACGATAACACCATCTGATACCGCATTGAAACGTTCAACATCGGCTTGACTAGATACACCAAAACCTGTCAAGACTGGGATATCGGCTACTTGATGCAGTTGTGCCAAGTGCTTATCCAAGTCTGCACGGTAATTGCCTGATTTCCCTGTCACCCCATTGATAGCAACGGCATAGACGAATCCTTCTGCCCCATCAATCAACTCTTTCTGGCGCTCAATCCCTGTGGTCAAGCTTACTAAAGGAATCAAAGCAATGTCTGTGTCTGCCAAAAATGGTTCTACAAAGTTGGCATGCTCATGAGGAAGGTCTGGAATAATCAAGCCCTTAACCGCTGTATCTGCCAAATCTTTGACAAAGTTCTCAACACCGTACTGAAAGAGGGGGTTGAAGTAGGTCATGATGACCAGCGGAACCTCTGTTTCAATGGTTTTCAAGGTTTTAACCAAAGCCTGGGTAGAAGTTCCGTGGGCTAGACTACGCAAGCCAGCTTCTTCGATTACAGGTCCATCTGCAACAGGGTCTGAAAAGGGAATGCCCACTTCAATAGCAGAGACACCCAAATCTTCTAAAAAGTGGATTGTTTCAGCAAGACCGTCCAAACCTTTCTCATGGTCTCCAGCCATGATATAGGGAACAAAAATTCCTTTTCCAGCTGCTTTTATAGCCTTTAATTTTTCTGTTAGTGTATTAGACATGAGTTTCTCCCTTCTTTGCTGCATCTGCTTCCAAGCGGTCTTTGACTTGAACCACATCCTTGTCCCCACGACCTGATAGGCAGACAATCATAGACTTTTCTGGTCCAAGTTCTTTGGCCAATTTCACCGCAAAAGCAATAGCGTGGCTAGATTCCAAGGCTGGGATAATCCCTTCCACACGAGACAAGAGTTGGAATCCTTCCAAAGCTTCTTCGTCTGTCACAGGGACATAGCTAGCACGTTTGATATCGTGGTAGTGAGAATGTTCTGGACCGATACCTGGGTAGTCCAAACCTGCTGAGATAGAGAAGGCTTCAAGAATTTGACCCTGAGCATCTTGGAGCACATCCATGAGGGAACCGTGAAGGACACCCGGATGACCCTTGGTCAAGGTAGCTGCGTGATGCTCTGTATCCACACCAAGTCCAGCTGCTTCAGCCCCATACATAGCTACTGACTCATCTTCTACAAATGGATGGAAGAGACCGATAGCATTAGAACCACCACCAACACAAGCTACTAGGGCATCTGGCAGATTTTTACCTGTCAAATCACGATACTGTTGTTTAGCTTCTCGACCAATGACACTTTGGAAGTCACGAACGATTTCTGGGAATGGATGAGGCCCCAAGGCAGAACCAAGGATATAGTGGGTATCATCAATATTAGCTACCCATGAACGAAGGGCTGCATTGACCGCATCCTTGAGCACGCGCGAACCGTCTGTCACTGCCTCAACCTTAGCTCCCAAAAGCTCCATACGGAACACATTGAGGGCTTGGCGTTTGACATCTTCCTCACCCATGTAGATAGTACATTCCATGTTAAAGAGGGCTGCAGCAGTTGCAGTTGCCACACCGTGCTGACCAGCACCTGTTTCAGCGATAATTTTCTTTTTACCCATGCGTTTAGCCAGAAGAACTTGTCCCAAGGCATTGTTAATCTTGTGGGCCCCTGTATGGTTAAGGTCTTCACGTTTAAGATAAATCTTGGCTCCGCCGATATGCTGGGTCAAGTTTTTTGCGTAGTAAAGAGGAGTTTCACGCCCCACATACTGGCGCAAAAGTTGGTTTAATTCCTCTTGGAAACTTGGGTCTGCCTGACTTTCACGGTAAGCTTTCTCCAACTCCAAAACTGCTGTCATCAATGTTTCTGGGACAAAACGTCCGCCGAATTTTCCGTAAAATCCATCTTTATTTGGTTCTTGATATGCCATGCTTTACCCTCTCTATAAATCTTCTAATCTTTTCATGATCTTTTTGTCCATCTGTCTCCACTCCGCTCGATACATCTACTGCATAGGGAGTAAAGTGTTGAATTGCTTTTACTACATTGTCTTCATTAAGCCCACCTGCGATAAAGAAAGGCTGAGTTAATCCTGTCGTATCCAGTTGACCCCAGTCAAAGGTCTGGCCACTCCCAGCCACAGGGGCATCAAAGAGTAGATAGTCTGCCTGAGAATTGGGCACATGACCCTCTCCATCCACCTGCACCGCCTGAATGCTGGCACAAGGCAAATTCTCAAATAAATCATCTGCCACCTGACCGTGAACTTGAACCAAGTCCAAGCCAACTTTTTCAATCGCTTCTAGCAATTCTGCCCGACTTGGTGAAACAAATACGCCAACCTTCTTAACATTAGCAGGAATGGGCTTTGCCAGCTCAGTAGCCTGATCCAAGGTCACCTGTCTTTTACTAGGTGCGAAGACAAAACCGATGTAGTCTGCTCCTGCTGAAACAGCTGTTTCCACCGCTTCTTTGGTAGATAATCCGCAAATTTTAACCTTTGTCAATCTGCAACTCCTTGATTCTCTGGGCTACATCTTCTGCCTGCATAAGAGCTGTCCCTACCAAAATTCCGTTAAAGTATGGTGCTACTCGTTCCGCATCCTGCCCTGTGAAAATAGCAGATTCAGAAATGTACAAGCAATCATCTTTGAAATGTTTAGCCAAATCTACACTGGTCTGCAAGTCGACCTCAAAGGTGGTCAAGTTGCGGTTATTAACCCCAATAATCTCAGCACCAAGCCTGTGGGCCACTTCTAGTTCAGCTAGATTGTGAGTCTCCACCAAGACTTCCAGACCAAGCTCTGTCGCGTAGTCATAGAGTTCCTTGACACGTTCTTCTGACAAGGCAGCGACAATGAGTAAGATAACTGTCGCACCAGCATTGCGAGCACGGATGATTTGCTTTTCATCGATGATAAAGTCCTTGTTGAGCGTCGGAATCTCTACCTGACTGGAAATCTCCCGCAGATAATCCAAATGCCCTTTAAAGAAAACCTCATCTGTCAGAACAGAAATCATCACTGCGCCGTTTTCTTCATAAGTCTGAGCCTGTTGCACAATATCCACATCTAGATTGATATCTCCCAGACTAGGGCTAGCCTTCTTGACTTCTGCGATTACCTGTAAACGGTCTTGATGTTGTTTTAGATAGTCAGCTAAACGATAGGTCTGGCGCAGGGGCTGGATTTCCTCCAGCTCCATCTGCTCGACCTCACGCGCCTTCTGCTCCAAAATTCGTGCTAAAAATTCCTGACTCATTTTTGGTACTCCTGTAACAGTCTGAGTTTTTCAAGGGCCTTGCCACTAGCAATGACTTCGCGGGCCAAGGCAACTCCATCCTTGATGCTAGCTACCTTGCCATTAGCATAGAAACCAAGACCAGCATTTAAAACTGTCGTTTCCAAGAATGGACTTGGTTCATTTTTAAGAACTCTGAGCAAAATTTCTGCATTTTCCTGAGCGTTGCCTCCACGAATATCTTCGATAGCGTAGCGTTCCATCCCTAGATCTTCTGGAGTAAAGCTTGACAAGGTGATTTCGCCATTTTCAAGAAGGGCAATCTTGGTTGTTCCATTCAAACCAGCTTCGTCCAATCCTTCTGGACCAGCAACCACTATAGCACGTTTGCGACCCATATTTTTCAAAACCTGAGCTGTACTTTCTAGAAGTTCTGGACGACTAATACCAAGAAGCTGTGTTTCCAAAGTCATTGGGTGAATCAGAGGACCAGTCAAGTTCATGATTGTTGGAATTCCCAATTCCAAACGAGCTGGCATGATGTATTTCATTGCTGGGTGCATATTTTTAGCAAAGAGAAAGACGATACCAGTTTTATCAAAGACCTTACCTAATTCAGCTGGTTTGAGGTCTAGGTTGATGCCTAAGGCTTCGAGGACATCTGCAGAACCAGATTTAGAAGAAATCGAGCGATTACCGTGTTTTGCCATGTGAACACCACCACCAGCCAAGACAAAGGCTGCAGTTGTGGAGATGTTAAAGCTGAAAGACTTGTCCCCACCTGTACCACAGTTGTCCATGGCATCATGAATCTCAGTTGGAATATGTTGGGCATGTCCTCTCATGACTTGGGCAATGGCTGTGCGTTCCTCAGGTGTTTCCCCCTTCATCTTAAGAGCCAAAAGGAGAGAAGCAATCTGCGCCTCCGTTACACGGCCAGTTACGATACGCTCAATGACATCCGTCATTTCCACACCTGATAAATTTTCAAATTTTGCTAGTTTTTCAATAATCTCTTTCATCCTAGTTTCCTCACTTTACAACCTTCTCGATAAAATTCCGAATAGAAGACAAGCCATCTGGCGTTCCAATGCTCTCTGGATGGTACTGGAAGCCATAAATCGGTAGATTTTTATGTTGAATTCCCATGATGGCTTGGTCATCAGTCGAACGAGCTGTCACTTCAAAGTCTTCTGGCATTTCTTCAATCAAAATACTGTGGTAACGCATGACTGCACGGCCATCCTCGATACCTTGATACAGAACAGATGGCGCTTCAAAGTTGATATTGCTCTGTTTCCCATGCATGACTTTGGGAGCCAAGCCTAGCTTACCGCCAAAGACTTCTGCGATAGCTTGGTGGCCCAAACAAATCCCAAGAATCGGCTTCTTGCCAGCAAAATCACGAATCATGTCTTCCATCTTTCCAGCATCAACTGGCCAACCAGGACCGGGCGAAAAGACCAGACCATCTGCTTTTCCAGCTTCTTCATACAGCCTGGGATCATCATTTCTCAAGACCTGAACTTCTGCAAAATTCCCAATGTATTGGGCCAAGTTATAAGTAAAAGAATCATAGTTGTCAATTAATAAAATCATGGTCTTAGTTCTCCAATTCTAGTCATAGATTTTGCTTTGTTAATGGTTTCTTGGTATTCGTTTTGGGCAATAGAGTCGTAGACAATCCCTGCCCCAGCCTGCACATAGGCTGTTTGATTTTTGAGAATCATAGTTCGGATAGCAATGGCGAAGTCCATATCACCCGTCGCAGACAAGTAGCCGATTGCTCCTGCGTATACGCCTCGTTTTTCTGTTTCCAGTTCATAGATACGTCTCATCGCGCGAATTTTTGGTGCTCCAGAAACAGTTCCAGCAGGAAGTGTTGCTTTCAAGGCATCCATGGCAGTGAGTTCTGGAAGCAAACACCCTTTGACCACACTGGTCAAATGCATGACATAGCGGAAGAGCTCCACTTCCATATACTTAGTGACTTGAACACTGGCCGTTTCAGAGATGCGGCCAATATCATTTCGTCCCAAGTCTACTAACATCCGATGCTCTGCTGTTTCCTTCTCATCCGAAAGCAGGTCTGTCGCCAAATCCTTGTCTTCTTCATCCGTAGCGCCTCTTGGTCGTGTCCCTGCAATCGGATTGGTTGTCACGATGCCATTTTTGACAGAAACCAAACTTTCTGGACTGGCACCGATGATTTGATAATCCCCAAAGTCATAGAAATAAAGGTAATTAGATGGATTGGTCACGCGGAGATTTCTGTAAAAGTCAAATGGATTTCCAGTAACTTCTGCTGAGAAGCGCTGACTGAGTACGCACTGGAACATGTCGCCATTACGAATCAAGTCACGAGCGGTTTCCACCATTTCCTCAAACTTCTGAGGAGCAATATGCGGTTTGAAGTCTAACGGAGATAGATCCAAGTCTTCAAATTCATTTGGAGCAGGAATGCGTAATTCCTCAAGCACTTGGTTTAAGGCTTTTTCCAAGTCTTCTTGGCTACGCTCACTATAGAGAGCATCCTCGATGACATGGATTTTTTCCTTCTTGTGGTCAAAGACCATGTAACTCTCATAGACGAAGAAATGCATGTCTGGCGTTCCAATAGTATCTTCAGGAATTTGACCAATTTCTTCATAAAGTGAAATCATATCGTAACCAACAAAACCAATTGCCCCACCACCAAAAGGGAGGTCTGAATGGTGCTGGCTCTTATGAGTCACTTCATAAAGAAAATCCAAGGGATCACGATCAATCACCTGCCCATTTTGATAAAGAACTCCATTTTCAAACTTAATCTCAAAAACAGGATTATAGGCTAGGATAGAAAAACGAGCTGTTTCCTTGTCTCTCGGAATACTCTCTAAGATAACCTTGTGTTGCCCCTTTAGGCGCATATAAGCCAAGATTGGCGATAAGACATCTCCATGAATGATTCGTTCCATTGTAATTTCCCTTTCAGTTCTACTTCTAGTCCGTGGCGACTGTATGAAAAATCCCCACGCAAAATAACTTGCGTGAGGACGAAATTCGCGGTGCCACCTCAATTATAGGATTTCTCCTATCTCTCATTCCTGTCTTAGAAAGGTTCTGTAACAGGCTGTGCGATAAAGGGCACTCCCTTGAGAATTATGTTTTCTTCTCTCGTTTCAGATGGACCCAACCTTACAGCTTTCTCTGCTTGTTTTCAGCAACCACAAGCTCTCTGTGAGAGAAAAGACTGTAATTTTTCCATCTTTTATTTTTTAGCTTCTAGGTAGTCCGCAATTGCAGCTACATCCTTGTCTCCACGACCAGAGACATTGATGATGATAATGTCGTCTTTACTTAGTTTCGGTGCACGTTTAACTGCTTCTGCGATAGCGTGCGAACTTTCAATCGCTGGGATAATTCCTTCAGTCTTGCTGAGAAGGAGGAGAGCCTGAACAGCTTCTTCGTCTGTCGCTGCCACATATTCCACGCGACCTGAATCTTTAAAGTAAGCGTGTTCTGGGCCAACCCCTGGATAGTCCAAACCAGCTGAGATAGAGTAAACTGGAGCCAACTCACCGTCTTCCTTAAAGACTGCATAGGTCTTCATGCCGTCGACAATTCCGATACTACCTTTTGTCATAGTAGCTGCGTGCTTGTCTGTATCAAGTCCATGCCCAGCAGCTTCGACCCCAACCAATTTAACTTCTTCATCAGCCACATACTGAGAAAAAGCACCGATGGCATTGGAACCACCACCTACACAAGCAATAACGTAGTCTGGTAAGCGTCCTTCTTTTTCTAAGATTTGACGGCGAGATTCTTCACTGATGACCTTTTGGAACTCGTGGACAATTGTAGGATAAGGGTGAGGACCTACAGCAGATCCCAGAACATAGAAGGCTTCAAGGTCATTCATCCATGCTCCAAAGGCTGCATCAACAGCATCTTTAAGGGTACGAGTCCCTGTTTCAACTGCGTGAACAGTTGCTCCCATCATCTCCATACGGAAAACATTGAGACGTTGACGTTCCACATCCTCTGCCCCCATGTAGACATCACAGGCCATACCAAACTTGGCTGCAGCTGCCGCCGTCGCAACCCCGTGCTGACCAGCTCCTGTTTCTGCGATTACTCGTTTTTTGCCCATACGTTTGGCCAAAAGAATCTGTCCTAAAACGTTGTTTAGCTTGTGAGAACCAAGGTGGTTAAGGTCTTCACGTTTGAGATAAATCTTAGCGCCACCTAAGTGGTCTGTCAAACTTTCCGCAAAATAGAGCGGTGTTTCGCGACCTGAATAGTCCTTTAAGTAATGGCGAAATTCTGCCAAAAACTCTGGATCATCCTTGTACTTGTCAAATGTCACTTCCAACTCATCCAACAAAGCCTGAATCGGCTCCGGTACAAAACTACCACCAAATTGTCCAAAATAACCTTTAGTTGTCATAAAATTTTCCTCTTTCTGTATTGGTTCCAAGATATGAAAAAAGCCCACACACAGAATCTACTTCTGCGTGAGGGCGTTGGTAACGCGGTGCCACCTCAATTATAAAGGGACTATCCCCTTTACATCTCTACCTTGTCTAACAACAAGTTGCACTGTAAGGTGTGCGCACCGAACTTTCATTGTTTCAAATTCATTTTTAAAATCAGCCCACTTTCACTACTTCCAACCACCTGTTCACAATCACCACAGGCTCCCTGAAGATCAAAAATAATTACTTTTCTGATTTATTGAACTTATTTTAATACTTTGTTTTTTCTTTGTCAAGACTTTTTTACAATTTTTTTGATGAAGCTAGTACTTTTTCAGAAACTGTTTTGAAAGTCTCAATGATATAGTCCACTTCTTCATCGCTTAATTTAGTGTGAAGAGGGAGCGTAATTTCATTTTCAAAGAAGGCATAAGCCTTAGGATAGTTCGCCATATCAAAACCAAGATTCTTATAGGCTGTCAAAAGCGGAAGCGGTTTGTAGTGGACATTGCTTGCAATTCCTGCTTTAGCTAATTCTTGGATAATAAGATTGCGTTCTTCTAAACTCGCTCCTTCTACATGGGTGATGTAGAGGTGGCGTGAAGATTCGACAGTTTCAGTCTTGTGTGCCAATGGATGGATACGAGAACCTGCAAAACCACGATCATAGCGGTTCACGATCTCCTTACGACGTTCTAGCAAACTTGGGTAGCGGTCCAATTGTACCAAACCAAGGGAAGCCATAATATCGGTCATATTACACTTGTAAGCTGGTGTGACGATATCGTATTCCCATGAACCCAGTTGCATCTTGGCAAGAGCATCCTTAGTTTGCCCGTGAAGGGAAAGAATTTGGAATTCCTTGTACATCTCTTCGTCGTCAATCGCTGGATTGGCTTTCCAAGTGGCACTTCCACCTTCTGCAGTTGTAAAGTTCTTAACGGCGTGGAATGAGAAGGAAGTAAAGTCAGCGATAGAACCAGCTGGTTGCCCTTTATAAGTAGATCCCAAAGCATGGGCACTATCAGAAACAATCACGATACGGTTAAAGGCTTTTTGCCACTTGCTTGAAGCGGTAAAGAGATCACGTTTCTTCTCCACAACTTGGAACAAACGGTCGTAGTCGCAAACAATCCCTGCAAGCTCTACTGGGATGATCACCTTGGTCTTTTCAGTGATAGCTTGCTCCAGCAGGTCATAGTCCATCTCAAACGTATCTGCTTGGATATCCACCATGACAGGAGTTGCTCCCACGTGAGTGATGACACTACATGAAGCTGTATAGGTCATGGCTGGAACGATGACTTCATCACCAGGTCCCACTTCCAAGACGCGCAAAATCAACTCAAGAGCGGCAGTCGCAGAGTTGAGGCAGACGGTCTTAGGTGTCTGTGTATATTGAGACAAGCGACGCTCTAGTTCTTTTGTCTTAGGACCTGTTGTGATCCAACCAGAACGCAGGGTATCCGCTACTTCAGCAATTTCTGCTTCCGTAATATCGGGTGGTGAAAATGGAATATTGTAATTTGGCATTGATTTGCTCCTTTTATCTGTACTCATTTTCTTATGACTACTTTATTTTAGCACTTCAAACACGGTTTGAAACATGATTTTGATGTCTCCAAGGAAACTAAACTCTCGGAGATAGGCGAGGTTATAGCGCATCTTTTCAGGAAGAACATGTTCGACATAAGCCTGATCAACCGTTAGGCCTTTCTCTGTCATTTGACTGATGATGGCGTCCTCATCCTTGTAGTTGATGCTAGCTGGAGAGGTAATTCCTGCTGGCAGGAGCAAGGTCGCCATCATTTCAGGGCTATACTGTTCTGTATAACGTGGCACTTCAGGTCGTGTACCGACAAAGGACATTTCGCCTTTAAGAACATTGACCAACTGAGGCAGTTCGTCCAAACGCACACGGCGGATGAAATTCCCAACCTTGGTAATGCGGCTATCGTTAGCAGAAGTCACCAGACTACCTTTTTTATCCGCATCCGTCACCATTGTACGGAACTTCCAAATCTTGAAAGGTCGGTTGTACTGGGTCACGCGCTCTTGCTTGTAAATAACTGGCCCCTTGCTATCCAACTTGATCCAAATGCTCAAGATTAGAAAGATAGGAGAGGTCAGAACCAGTAAGACCAAGGCCAGAACCCAGTCCAAACAACGCTTAAAAATCAGCGAACCCTTCCTTTTAGAGACAAGCTGGTAGTAAGACTCAACCTCGCTTGATTTCATTTCTACGGGCAAGTCTTCCCATTTCAGCATGCTGTTTCTCCTTTGTTTTTATTATACTATTTGTCAACATTTTTCATTATACCACAAAATGGAAAAGGCGGTGAAAGAAATCTGTAATTTGAAGGATTTCCTTCTTACACTCAATGAAAATCAAAGAGTAAACTAGGAAGCTAGCCGCAGGTGGCTCAAAGTACAGCTTTGAAGTTGCAGATAAAGCTGACATGGTTTGAAGAGATTTTCAAAGAGTATTAGGCCATGGCCCCTACCTGCAAACTATACATCTTGTGATAGGTTCCTCCCAAGGCCAAAAGTTCCTCATGGCTTCCGCTCTCGATGATGCGCCCCTTGTCCAAAACATAGATACAGTTGGCGTCTTGGATGGTAGAAAGGCGGTGAGCGATAGCAATGGTTGTTCGTCCCTGTCTCATCTTAGCCAGTGAAGCTTGAACCAGACTTTCTGTTTCAGAGTCAATATTTGCTGTCGCTTCATCCAAAATCAAGATTTTGGGCTGACTGGCAACTGTTCTAGCAAAGGCAAGAAGCTGGCGCTGTCCAGTTGAAAAGCTCGAACCACGCTCGGACACAGGTGAGTCGTAACCCTGAGGAAGGTCTTGAATAAAGGAATCTGCATCCACGAAGGCTGCAGCAGCCTGGACCTGCTCATCACTAATGTCTTGGTACATGGCGATATTGGACTTAATGGTTCCATGATAGAGGAAGGGTTCCTGCAAGACCAGACCGATGTTTTTTCTCAGCTCTTCCTGACTGTAGTCCCTAATATCCACATCGTCCAAGAGAACTCGCCCTGATTGAAATTCATAAAAGCGCATGAGGACATTAATAATCGAAGATTTCCCTGAACCTGTATGGCCTACAAATGCAATGGTTTCACCCTTGTTAACCGAAAAGGAAATATCATCCAGAATCTGATGTTTCCCGTCATATGAGAAACACACATGTTCAAAACGGATATTGCCTTCTTTGACTTTAGCCTGGCCATTTTCTTGAAGAGGTTCATAGGTCCTCTCGTCTATCAGGGAAAAGACACGACCTGCAGAAACCATAGACGTTTGCAGGGTTGAGAAGTTTTGCGTCACTTCAATCAAGGGATCAAAGAGACGATTGATATACTGGATAAAGGCATACATGGTTCCTGCCGTTATTCCCAGATAAAGACCACGATAGCCAAAATAGGCCATCAAAACAGCGTATCCTAGGAGTTTCAGCAAACTCATGGCAGGGCGCAAAAAGAGGGCATCCAAGGCTACAGAACGGTTGGCATAGACCAAGTGTTCTTGGTTGATTTCATCGAATTCCGCCTGCAGGCGCTTCTCTTGATTAAAGGCCTGGATTATTCTGATTCCCTCGATATTTTCAGCCAGCTTGCTATTGATATCTGACAAGAGACTTCTGGTTTTCTCAATGATTTTCACTGATTTTTTCCGATAGAGATTGACCAAAAGGAAAATCAAGGGGAGAAAGAGCAAGACTAATGCTGTCAAACGAAAATCCAATACCAACATGGTATAAAGAGTTGTCAGAAAGATGAAAACTGCTGAGATAAAGCTAGATAAAATCCCTGAAAACATATCGCTGATGGTCTCGGTGTCATTTGTCAAACGCGAGACGATAGAGCCTGCTGGCGTCTTGTCAAAGTAAGACATGCCTAGTTTTTCCATATTGGCAAAGGCATCCCGACGAATATCCCTAACGATACTGTAGGATACCCGCGCAAAGAGAAGATTACCGACATACTGAACTACAGTTTGTAGGATATAAAGGCCATAGTAGGACAGCAAAACGGTAATGGCTAGTTGGTTAAGATTACTCAGATACTGGTCGATAAAGTGGGAAGCCACAAGGGGAATGACACTTTTAATGACCGTCGTCGCTAGGAGAAAACTGAGTGCCAAAAAGGTCAGGAGGCCGTAAGGCTTGAGATAGGACATCAAGCGCTTCAATACAGTCCATTGTTCTTTCTTATTCTGCATCTTCTTCTCCTTTCATTTCCATCTGCTGAGACTGGTAGGTTTGGGCATACCAGCCATCCAAAGCTAGCAAGTCTTCGTGCCTGCCTCGTTCGATAATTTGACCATTTTGCAGGACTAAAATCAAATCTGCATGGACAACTGCACTGAGTCGATGTGCTGTAATAATAGTTGTCTTGTCCTTGCGCGTCTCCTTGAGATTGTCGATAATCGCATACTCTGTCTTGGCATCCACGGCTGACAAGGAATCATCTAGAATCAAGATATCAGGGTCTAAAATCATAGCCCTACTCATAGCCAGACGTTGCTTTTGACCACCTGAGAGACTGACTCCCTTTTCACCGATCAGCGTATCAAATCCCTGAGGCATGTCCACAATATCTTTATAAACTTGAGCTAGTTTAGTCGCTTCCTCGACCGCTGAAAGGGGCAAATTAGGATTGCCGAAGCGGATATTGTCTAAGATAGAGGTCGCAAAGAGAAACTGATCTTGAGGGACATAGCCCATGAGACCACGAAGGTCTGTCAGACGATAATCACGAATATCGTGATCGTTTAGATAAATAGCTCCCTTATCCACATCGTATTCACGCAAGAGGAGCTTAATCAAGGACGTTTTCCCAGAGCCTGTCTGTCCGACCAAGCCTAGGGTTTGTCCTTTTTCTAAACTAAAGTGAATATCCGTCAGTGTCTCCTCATTTTCAAAGGCAAAGCTGTCAATAGCGTACTCCAAACGTCCATTTTCAATACCGTCCAGAGGAAACTCAGGGTCTTTTACAGGTGATTCCTGAGATAAAAGTTCCTCAATCCGTTGGTAAGAAACCTTGCCTCGCTGAGTGATATTAAAGAGGAAACCAATGGCCATAAGAGGCCAAACTAGCATATCCAAGTAGCTGATAAAGGTGACCAGATTCCCAACCGTGATTTGCCCTTTCTGAACCATCAAAGAGCCGACCAAGAGAGTTAAAACATAGGACGAACCAACAAACAAGAGAACCATGGGGTCAAAGAGACTATCGTATTTCATGGTTTGGAGATTCTTTTGGAAGGTCAATTCATTGACTGTCTGAAAGGACATCAACTCGTCCGCCTGATACCCGAAAGACTTGGTCACTTTAATACCTGATACAGACTCCTGCACCTTGTTATTGAGTTCAGAAAAGGCAGCCTGTGATTCACCAAAGGCCTTGTGAGTCTTTCTTCCCAAACGACTGGTCGCATAAGCCATGAAAGGCAAGGGAAGAATGGCAACCAAGGTCATTTGCCACGAAATGCTAAAGAGCATGGTCAGCAAGGTCACTAAAGCTGTGATAGAGGCATCCACGGCAGACATAACACCTCCCCCTGCGAGACGGGTTAAGGCATTGATATCATTGGTTGCGTGTGCCATCAGGTCCCCCGTCCGATAAGTTTGATAAAAGGCTGGAGACATTTTTGTGAAATGCTCAAATAAGCGAGAGCGCATAATCTGTCCCAAACGGTAGGAAGTACCGAGGATATACATACGCCAAACATAGCGCAGATAGTACATCCCAAAGGCTGCAAGAAGCAAGTAAAATAAGGCAAGAAGGAGGTCCTGCTGGGTTAATTGCCCCGATGTGATGGCATCAATGACCCTCCCCATAACCATTGGGGGAATGAGGTTGAGGACGGAAACCAAGACCAAGGCCACAATCCCGACTAGATAACGGCGTTTTTCTAACTTGAAAAACCACCAAAGTTTTTGAATAATGGACATAAAATCCCTTTCTGATTGCAAATGAAAACCTGAGGCCAATACTCAATGAAAATCAAAGAGCAAACTAGGAAACTAGCCGCAGGCTGTACTCGAGTACGGCAAGGCGACGTTGACGCAGTTTGAATTTGATTTTCGAAGAGTACAAGACCCCAGGCTTTTCTTATTCATAGGTTACAACTGTGACGGCACCCTTGTCATACTCAGCGATAAAGATATTGGCCACATTGTCATGTCCTTGTTTGCTTAGATTATCAAGCAGCCACTCTTCGCTACGGCCAATCGATTCCAAAACATCGACTTGGATCACACCGTCAGTCACAACTGGATACTTAGGATTTTCATCCCCCATTTGGACCACGATGAGTTGGCCATTTTGCTCTTGCACAGCTCGTTTGACTTGTTTCATCTGGAAAATCCCTTGACTACGAAGTTTGAGAGCAACATCCGATGCAGACAAACCAACCGAACGACAGGCTTCTGGGTCAATCTTTCCATTTTTGATAAGGAGAGTTGGTTTCCCATCAATCAAGCGTTTCACAAAACGCACATTGTTGTTGAGCCATTTGAGGGTCAAGACCAAAATCGTCCACATCATCAAAATCACTGCATATTGGAGAATGCTGATAGAACTATTGTAAATCACCCCACCGATGATACCACCGAGAACATAGTTCTGAATTTGGTCTGTTGCAGAGTTAGGTGCTAGGTTCCCCTTTCCTGTCACATTGATAACAAAAACCAGCGAGAAGAGACCCAAGGCCAGTTTGATTAAAATTTCCATATAGTTGAGTGTCATTTGTTTACCTCCACCAATTCAATAGCGTCTGTTTGATGCAATTCTAATTTCTCTAAAAGATACTTGTCTGGTTGGCTCCCGTTCATGGCGCGGTAGAAATCTGAACCTACCTTGACAAGCGCTCCATCAGTGGCTGCTGAAGTGTTGACGTAAACTTCTGATTTATCCACTCCCAAGTCTTTGGAAACAACCTCTATGAAATGAAGGGAGGTTTGAAATTGGTTGTTTGAGGCTTGATTTGTCTGGTATTTTGAGATTGTCACCAAAAGCATAGCCACCAAAGTCAAGGCCAAAATCATGACCAATTCCCGAAACTTAGTCCCCTTTTTATCACGATAAGCCTTAAAAGCAAAAAATCCTGTGATAGCTAGGAGCACAACCCCAAAGCCAATCATGATGCCATTTTGCTGACTGATTTGACTAAGGACATAGTCATATGAGTAAAATTTCATTTATTTTCACTCCCTTTCATAAAATCATTCTTTATTATAAACGAAAGAGGGTGATTTTTCAAACCATACGCTGGGGAAATAGACCTTTTTTTGGTATAATAAAATCTATAATCTGAATGAAAAAGGTAACTTTATGAAACTTATCTCATGGAATATTGATTCCCTAAACGCTGCCCTCACTAGTGACTCAGCTCGTGCCAAATTGTCCCAAGAAGTACTACAAACCTTGGTCGCCGAAAATGCTGATATCATCGCTATCCAAGAAACCAAGCTTTCTGCCAAGGGGCCTACAAAGAAACACTTGGAAATTTTAGAAGAACTCTTCCCAGGCTACGAAAATACGTGGCGCTCTTCCCAAGAACCTGCCCGTAAAGGCTATGCTGGAACCATGTTCCTTTATAAGAAAGAACTTACACCTACTGTCACTTTCCCAGAAATCGGTGCCCCTTCTACCATGGACTTAGAAGGTCGTATCATCACTCTAGAATTTGATGAATTTTTCGTAACCCAAGTTTACACACCAAATGCTGGCGATGGCCTCAAACGCTTGGAAGAACGTCAAGTCTGGGATGTCAAATATGCGGAGTATTTGGCTGAACTAGACAAAGAAAAGCCAGTCCTTGCAACCGGTGACTACAACGTAGCCCACAATGAAATCGACCTTGCAAACCCTGCCAGCAACCGCCGTTCACCTGGATTTACAGACGAAGAACGTGCTGGCTTTACCAACCTTTTGGCAACTGGATTTACTGACACCTTCCGCCATATTCACGGCGATGTCCCAGAGCGCTACACTTGGTGGGCGCAACGCAGCAAGACTTCTAAAATCAACAATACAGGCTGGAGAATCGACTACTGGCTGACCAGCAACCGCGTGGCTGACAAGGTGACCAAGTCTGATATGATTGACTCTGGTGCGCGCCAAGACCACACGCCGATTGTATTGGAAATTGAACTCTAAGGAGAAAGTTAATGGACTATCAAGCTGTCATTCCTGAATTTGTAGTATCTGACCTCGAAAGGTCACGCCACTTCTACTGCGATTTGCTGGGATTTTCTGTCGAATACGAGCGTCCAGAGGAGAAATTTCTCTTCCTCTCGCTTGAAGACTGCCAACTTATGCTAGAAGAAGGCAGCACAGAAGAATTAGCCCAACTAACCTATCCTTTCGGGCGCGGTGTCAATATTTCCTTTGGCATTGAAGATGTCCCTCAGCTCCACCAAAAACTGCTGGAAGCTGACTATCCTATTTATCGTCCTTTGACTAAACGAACATTTCGTGTTGGGGATCATTATATCTATCCTCACGAATTTGCAGTTTTGGATCCAGATGGTTATTTTTTAAGATTTAGCGAATAAAAGAACAAAAGGCTACAATACTTTCTAGCGTTGCAGCCTTTTATTCGTTCGCTTTTATAATCTGTTTGCTAATGAAATATTTGATTTATAAAGCTAATTGGTGTAAAATAAAAACATTGGCAGCAGCCTATTTAAAATTGAATATCATTTTACTTGTTTATGTCGTGAATTGGCACGACGTTTCTACAAGGTGCCGGAACACCTAACAATGAGTATGTCAGCTGAAGGTATGGTTTTGGCCATGCCTATTTTGGGGACTTGCTTAGGGGATTAAGTAGGTCCTTTTTCTATTACATACTAGAATCTCTGGACAAGCAAATGAAGCATCTTTTAGACTTTAGGAGGTCTTATGAAATTATTAGAAGAGCGCATCCTTCAGGATGGGCATATCTTGGGTGACAACATCCTCAAGGTAGATTCCTTTTTAACCCACCAAGTTGACTTTAGCTTGATGCGAGAGATTGGTAAGGTATTTGCGGACAAATTTGCTTCTGCTGGCATTACCAAGGTTGTAACGATTGAAGCGTCAGGTATTACCCCAGCCATTTTTACAGCTGAAGCCTTAAACGTTCCCATGATTTTCGCCAAAAAAGCTAAAAACATCACTATGAACGAAGGAATCTTAACTGCCGAAGTTTACTCCTTTACCAAGCAAGTGACCAGTACCGTTTCTATCGCTGGAAAATTCCTCTCACCAGAGGACAAGGTCTTGATTATCGACGATTTCCTTGCTAATGGCCAAGCTGCTAAAGGCTTGATTCAAATCATCGAACAAGCTGGTGCCACAGTCGAAGCTATCGGTATTGTGATTGAAAAATCCTTCCAAGATGGCCGTGATTTGCTTGAAAAAGCAGGCTATCCTGTCCTATCACTCGCTCGTTTGGATCGTTTTGAAAATGGTCAAGTCGTATTTAAGGAGGCAGATCTCTAATGCAAACTCAAGAAAAACATTCACAAGCAGCCGTTCTTGGCTTGCAGCACTTACTAGCCATGTACTCAGGATCTATTCTGGTTCCTATCATGATTGCGACAGCCCTTGGCTATTCAACTGAGCAGTTGACCTACCTGATTTCCACAGATATCTTCATGTGTGGGGTGGCAACCTTCCTCCAACTCCAACTCAACAAATACTTTGGAATTGGACTCCCAGTCGTTCTTGGAGTTGCTTTCCAATCCGTCGCTCCCTTGATTATGATTGGGCAAAGCCATGGTAGTGGTGCTATGTTTGGTGCCCTTATCGCATCAGGGATTTACGTGGTTCTTGTTTCAGGCATCTTCTCAAAAGTTGCCAATCTCTTCCCATCTATCGTAACAGGATCTGTTATTACCACGATTGGTTTAACCTTGATTCCTGTCGCTATTGGAAATATGGGAAATAACGTTCCAGAGCCAACTGGTCAAAGTCTCTTGCTTGCAGCTATCACTGTTTTGATTATCCTCTTGATTAACATCTTTACCAAAGGATTTATCAAATCTATCTCTATTTTGATTGGTCTGGTTGTTGGAACTGCCATTGCTGCTAGCATGGGCTTGGTTGATTTCTCTCCTGTTGCGGCAGCACCGCTCGTCCATGTCCCAACTCCACTCTACTTTGGGATGCCAACCTTTGAAATCTCATCTATTGTCATGATGTGTATCATCGCAACAGTGTCTATGGTTGAGTCTACTGGTGTTTATCTAGCCTTGTCTGATATCACAAAAGATCCAATCGACAGCACGCGCCTGCGCAACGGTTACCGCGCAGAAGGTTTGGCCGTACTTCTCGGAGGAATCTTTAACACCTTCCCTTACACAGGATTTTCACAAAACGTTGGTTTGGTTAAATTGTCAGGTATCAAGACTCGCCTGCCAATCTACTACGCAGCTGGTTTCCTGGTTCTCCTTGGACTCCTTCCTAAGTTTGGCGCCCTTGCCCAAATCATTCCGAGCCCTGTCCTCGGTGGTGCTATGCTGGTGATGTTTGGTTTTGTATCTATTCAAGGGATGCAAATCCTCGCTCGTGTTGACTTTGCTAACAATGAACATAACTTTCTTATCGCAGCAGTATCCATAGCTGCAGGTGTCGGACTCAACAACAGTAATCTCTTTGTCAGCATGCCGACAGCCTTCCAAATGTTCTTCTCAAACGGAATCGTTGTAGCCAGCCTACTCGCCATTGTCCTCAATGCAGTATTAAATCATAAAAAGAAATAAGAAAAAGAGGTGCGAGCCTCTTTTTATATTATATCCTTACCTGTCTGTCTTCAGACCGCTGGCCTGTGACAAACATGGTAAAGGTTGCTTTGCAGACATTTCTGCCTTCTTGATTGGTGATATCGACATCCACGACACAGGTTGTGCGTCCATGATGGACACATTCTCCTTTAATGGTCAGTACATCGTCAAGTTTTCCTGCCTTGAGGTAGTTGATAGAGGATTGGAGTGTCACTCCATCAAGCCCCAGCGAGATAACCACCAAACCACTGATCTGGTCACAAAGGGTAAAGAGATAGCCACCATGGGCATTGCCATAGTAGTTGAGTGACGAGTCCACCACTTTGGTCGTCACTACAACCTGACCATCTCTCATTTTTTCTATTTCGTAATTTTCAAAGGCAGATATAGCGTCAAAATGAAAATCTTTCATCGTTTCCTCCTGATAGTTCAAACGACACTATGATACTACTTTTTACAAGACTAGGCAAGAATTATTCACTAGTCTGGCAAAATTCCTACCTGTTCTACAAAGCGTATAAAAGCTGCCTGTCCTTGTTCCGTCTGCTTGTAAACCCCTGCGTCCTCCAGAACACGAGCAAAGATAGCACCCACAGAGTCTTTAACGATTTCAAGGGCTTTTTCTTTATCCGACAGATCTGGATGTTGGACTTTGAGTTGATCTGCCCATTCCTGATGATAAGCGGCAACTGAGACATCTTCTCTCACTAGGTAGTTAGCGACTTGCTCCACTTCTTCTTTCAAACGTGGTGGCAGGATAGCCAAGCCCATGACCTCAATCAAGCCGATATTTTCCTTCTTGATATATTGAACATCCTTGTGGGGATGATAGATGCCATCAGGATGCTCTGGCGATGTCTGATTGTCCCGCAAGACCAAGTCCAATTCAAACTGTCCATCACGCTTACGCGCAATCGGTGTGATAGTGTGATGCGGTCTCCCGTCTGTCTCTGCTAAAATCTGCACTTCAGGATCTGAATATTGCCGCCATTCCTGTAAAATCTTATCAGCCAAGTTAATCAAATCCTCTTTAGAATCCGAGGTCAAACGTAGCACTGACATTGGCCACTTGACAATCCCAGCCATGACCTGCTCAAAACCAGTAAATCGAAAAGTCTTTTGCAAAGGAGCCAATTCCATAGGAAAGACATGACGGCCTCCCTGATAGTGGTCATGAGTTAGAATAGACCCCCCCACAATTGGTAAGTCCGCATTTGAACCCGCAAAATAGCCCGGAAACTGCTCTACGATAGCCAGCAGACGCTCAAAACTCTGACGACTAATGGCCATGGGACGGTGCTGACCGTCTAAGAAAATACAGTGCTCATTAAAATAAGCATAGGGCGAATACTGGAATCCCCACTCCTGACCAGCCATTTCAAAACGGATAATGCGGTGATTGCTGCGAGCTGGATGGTTAACCCGACCATTGTAGCCTTCGTTCTCTAGACAGAGCTGACACTGGGGATAATTGCTAGCTTGCACCAACTTGGCTGCCGCAATCTCCTTTGGATCCTTTTCAGGCTTAGAGAGGTTGATGGTAATCTCCAGTTCTCCGTAGTCAGATGCTACACGATAAGCAATATTTTTAGAAATGGCCTTGAGCTTGATGTAGTCGTTTTTCTGGCTGAGCTGGTAAAAATCCCCAATCGCCTGCTCAGGAGATTGGGCATAAGTTGCCCAGAAATCACGATTGACCTGACTTGGACAAGGGGTTACCAAGTCCATCAGTTCAGCACCTAGGATTTCACGTGCAGTCTGACTATCATCAATCGTCCCTAATCGAACCGCCTCCTCGACCAGCTGGTCCTTGAGGTCAATCAACTCATCCAGATCAGTCTCAACTTCCAAAGCACCTTCTCCCACTCGAGCCAAAACACGATTGGTCAAGTAGATTCGATCCATTTCCTCAAATGAACTTTCAGCAATGACATGTGTTACAAATTTATCTACTAAGGTCACGATAAAGCCTCCTTTTGACTAGTCAAGGACGCGAGTGCCACCTGCAACTTCAGCGATGTAGAAGCTTGGAGCGTTTCCAACTACTTCCTCGTAATGCTTGCCAACAGCTGCTTTAAAGGCCTCAACAGCATCTTTTTGCACCAAGGCAATGGCACAGCCACCAAAACCTGCTCCTGTCATACGAGCACCAAGAACACCTTCTTGAGCCCAAGCTGTGTGAACAAGAGTATCCAATTCCAAGCCAGTTACTTCATAATCATGCTCAAGAGAAACGTGTGACGCATTCATCAAGCGACCAAATGTTTCCAAATCACCTGCTTGAAGGGCTGCTTGAGCTTTAAGGGTACGTTGGTTTTCAAGCACAGCATGGCGAGCTCGTTTCAAACGATTTTCGTCTTTAATCAGGTAGCTGTATTGATCAAAGGTCCACTCGTCTAGTTCACCCAAGGTCTGAATGTCCAAGGCAACTTGCAATTCTTCCACTGCTTTTTCACATTCAGAACGGCGTTCATTGTATTTAGAGTCTGCCAATTCACGGCGTTTGTTGGTGTTCATGATGACAACAACATTGTCTTTTAAATCAAGTGGCACCAAGTCATATTCCAAAGTGTTGGTATCTAAGTAAATGGCACGTTGGTCAGCTCCCATGCCAATAGCAAATTGGTCCATGATGCCTGAGTTGACTCCGATAAAGTTGTTTTCTGTTTGTTTTCCGATTTTAACCAAATCCAAACGGTCTAGTTTTAAATCAAAGAGATGCTCTGCCACAACCCCTGTTAAAAGTTCCAAAGATGCTGAAGAGGACAAACCAGCACCATTTGGGATATTCCCATAAACATAAAAATCAAAACCTTTGTCAATCACATGTCCAGCTTCTTGCAAGAAATGAAGAACCCCTTTTGGATAGTTAGTCCAGTTGTGCTCTTTTTCAAACTTGAGGTCAGCTAGAGGAACTTCGATAATGCCCTTGTCCTCAAAGTTAGCTGAGTAGAAACGTAAAACTTGGTCGTCACGCTTACGAGCTGCACCGTAAGTTCCCAAGGAAATAGCAGCAGGAAAAACGTGCCCACCGTTGTAGTCTGTGTGCTCACCAATCAAGTTGATACGACCTGGTGAAAAGAAAGTTTGGTCTGCTTCTTGACCAAAAACAGCAAGAAAGTCTTTACGAAGAGCTTCAGCAGTAAGATGTTGTGTCATATGAATTCTCCTTTGACTGTCCGTTAAGTCACCTTAACGTGTAATCGTTTTCTTCTATTGTATCCAAGGGATTTCCCAAGGTCAATCCTTTTTACTAAAATTTTAGTAAACTATCAGTAAAAAAGCAGAAAAATATGATATACTAACCTTAAAGAAGGAGGATTTATGGCTACTTTAAAAGACATTGCACAGCTAGCCTCTGTCTCTATCGCGACCGTATCCCGCGTCCTCAATCGCGACCAGAGCCTATCTGTTACAGAAGAAACCAGACACCGTATTTTAACTGTTGCTGAAGAGCTGGGCTACACCAAGCACCTCAAGACAGGCGAGTCCCACAAACCCAAGCAAAAGATTGCCATTATCCAATGGGTCAGCGAACAAGGGGAGCTGGATGACCTCTACTACTACCAGATTCGCCTAGGCATAGAAAAAAGAGCCCAAGAACTGGACTATGATATCTTGCGCTATTTCAATGACCACCCTTTTACTCTAAGCGAGGAAGTGATTGGGATTCTCTGCATCGGAAAGTTTAGCCGTGCTCAGATTTCTGCCTTTGAAGAATACCAAAAACCTCTTGTATTTCTAGACAGCGATACACTTTCCCTGGGACATACCTGCATTATTACGGACTTTTATACTGCCATGAAACAGGTTGTCGATTATTTCCTCAGTCAAGGGTTGAATCGTATCGGGATTCTAACAGGTCTTGAAGAAACAACCGATCAAGAAGAAATCATCCAGGATAAGCGACTTGAAAATTTTAAGAACTACAGTCAAGCAAAGGGAATCTATCATGATGAACTGGTCTTTCAAGGAAGCTTTACTGCCCAGTCTGGCTATGACTTGATGAAGGAAGCCATTCAGAGCTTGGGAGACCAACTCCCACCAGCATTTTTTGCTGCCAGTGATAGTTTAGCCATCGGCGCCCTCCGTGCCCTTCAAGAGGCTGGAATCAGCCTACCAGACCGTGTCAGCCTTATTTCCTTTAACGACACTAGTCTGACCAAGCAAGTCTATCCTCCCCTCTCCAGCATCACCGTTTATACCAAGGAAATGGGGCGAGCAGGTATGGATATTCTTAATAAGGAAGTACTCCACGGTCGCAAAATCCCTAGCCTGACTATGCTGGGAACCAGATTGACATTGAGAGAGAGTACAAGGAATGAATAGGATAACAAAACGACCTCTAGCGAGGTCGCTTTTCTAATGATGATGCCCATGCTTCTGCTCTAATTCTCTCACCTTCCGCCTATGTTGCGCATGATTGCTTTGACTGCTATCCACTTCAATAGTGATATTCTGCACGCCTCTCTCTTCTAAACATTGACGCACCACTTCTTTGGTCTCCATCATCTGCTCCCAGTCCTTGATACAAATGTGAACAATAGCATTGTTCTCTAGACCGTCCATGGACCAAATGCTAAGTTGGTTAACACTTTTGACATTGGTCAGAGCCTCTATATCCTTCTCCAGATCACTTGTCTCGACCCCTTCTGGCACAGCATCTAGGAAAATCTTCAGTGCGCTCCAAAAGCGAGGAATGGCTTTCGACAGAATAAAGATGGAAATAATAAGCGACAAGAGTGGATCGAGGATATACCAATCTGTAAATCGGAGGATAATCGCCATTAGAATGACAGCCAACCAACCAAGAGTGTCTTCCAGAAAGTGTAGGCTAAGAATTGACTCGTTCTTTGTCTTTCCTTTACGAACTACCAGACTTGCTAGCACATTGATAGCTACTGCAATGATTCCCAGCCAGAGGATACCTCTCTCATTAACGGGTTGCGGGTGAGCGATCTTTGTGATATTTTCCAAGATCACTAGGACAGACCCTATCATAAGAATCACAGCCGTTAGCATGGCCCCTAAAAGACTAAAACGTTTGTAACCCAAGGTGTACTGTCTATCTTCTTCACGGTTTGAAGTTGTTTCTAAAAGGGCTGAGATGCCAATGGCTAGAGCATCTCCCAAGTCATGAACAGAATCAGCAATAACTGCACTCGAACCAAAGATTCCTCCTGCGATAAACTCAACAATCGCATAGCTTAAATTTAAGAAAAAAGCTAACCAGATAGATGTTTTAGAACTCATTTCTCTCCCTCCTTTGGTATAATGGGTATATACATACTTCTTTCATTTGTATTATCTAATAAAATCCAAAGAAAGGATAGAAGCAAACTGTCAGTCCTGTTCAGTTCTGAACAGTTTGTCTCAAGTGTCTATATGCAAAAAAGAGACCGTCGAGTCAGTAAGACGAAAAAAGCCATCTATCAAGCTTTTTTACAACTTTTGAACGACAAAGGCTATGATGCCACTACTGTTCAGGATATCATTGACCTAGCAGATATTGGACGTTCTACTTTTTACTGTCATTACGAAAGTAAGGAACTCCTTTTAGATGAGCTCTGTCGCTACCTCTTTCACCATCTCTTTGAAAGAGAAGAACACTTAACTACAGAAGACTACCTCGCCCATATCTTTTTACATTTTCAGAAAAACCAGGACCGTGTCACCAGTCTCCTTTTTTCCAAAAACGACTACTTCCTTCGCCAACTACACAAGGAACTCGAACACCACGTCTATCCCATGGTGGCGGATGACTTGCAAGAGGCCTATCCAAACATTCCGGCCTCCTACCTCCAGCATTTTGTTGTGACGAACTTTATCGAAACTCTAACTTGGTGGCTAAAAAAAGGAAAATCTTATACAGAAGACCAAGTGGTGAGATTTTACCTTGATGTAATGGAGATGACCTCTACAACTCCACTTGATAACTAAGCCTGTAACTCAGAAAGGAACCAACTATGTTAACTTCGATGATTCTAGGAATACTAACAATCGTACTAGCTCTCGCATTCTCATTACTTCACCTTGCTGCTGCTTTTTCAGCCATGAAACAAAAGAACTACAGTTTGGGAAACACGTGCATCTTGGTCGGCAGTTGCATCACTTCTCTGGCTCTAGCTATCTTTTACTTCGTCCCACTGGCAACCATTCTACTATGGATTGTGGGTTCGAGTATCGTCTGCTATGGTGCCTACTGGAACGGGCGACAGCAAGAAAACCAACATATATCGCACCACATCGTTCGTATAACGAGCGCTATTATCATTACGGTATTATTCATTTTGCTCTAACATAAAAAAGGATCATCCGATCCTTTTTTACTTTTTAAACACTCTTTGCTGCCTTGCTCCACTGATACCACCCAACTAGACTATTGATCAGGTAAATCAGGTATTTCCCTTGAATTTGCAGGCTTTCTCCCCACCAGAGATAGATAGAAAAGACATTGGTAGCTGCTCAGAATATCCATTGTTCACGGTAAACAGCTGTCATGAGGATTTGCCCAACCCCATTGGTCGCATCGGTGATGGAATCGCGATAAGGACGATTGGCTCCGATAGACTGATAAATGAACCCAAATACCAACCACCAAAGAACACTAATAGAAAGATACTTTGTCCAACCCTTGCCGTCTAGTTTACGTGCGACAAACTCCTGCTTTTCTTTCTTGAATTGTGCTTGGTAGATCCACACTAGAAGTCCAATCGGTTGCATGACCGTGAAGTAAAGTGTCGTCAGCACCTCACCATAAAAGCCTTTCTGCAAAGCCAAGATAAGGTAAATGACAGAGTTAATCAAACCAAAAAGGTAATTACTTGCTCGACCTTCCGATACAAAGATGACACAGATAATTCCAGTCAGACTACAAATCATCCCAACCCAGTCAACAATGCGGTGTTCATAAATCAACTCCAGCCAGATTGGAAAACTTCCTAAAACTAGCAGGTAAAGCCACTGGGCAAAACAACGATTGGCAAAGAGGTCAATCCAGATAGCCTTCATGGTTCCTGAAAATCCCAAATCAGCCATAGCAGCAACCATACGGCGGTAACCGCCAGACATTTCACCAAGAGTTATTTTGATGTTCTTGAGTTTTGTTTGCAAATAAGTCGTCATATTTTCTCCTTTTGTTTTTAAAGAGCCGTGTCTGGATAGACTTTCGGACGCAACGCTCTATTATATATCTACTGAACTGTCTATACACAAGATTTCCATCCTTAGTCGACATGAGCTGGAAATCTTTATTTGTTAAGTAGTTCACAACACATTATACACCTATTTTGTGAATAGTTAAGTGTATTTACAGTAAAATTTTAGAAAATCCTAAAAATTTCCTCTTATTTTCCATTTTGAAAGACATTCAGTAACTCTAATATCAAAAAAGCCCAGACGACATTGTCTGAGCATTCTTCTATATAGACATTTAACCAAGTTGAGTTTAGCTTTTCAAACTATTTCTTCAACAAACCTTGTTCTTGTAGAAACTCCTTGGCTACTTGTTCTGCTGACTTGCCTTCAACACCGACTTGGTAGTTGAGCTGGCTCATCTGGCTTTCAGTAATTTTACCAGCCAATTTATTGAGAACTGTTTCCAACTCTGGATGTTTCTTTAGAAGAGCTTCTTTCATTAGTGGAGCCCCTTGATAAGGTGGGAAGAGTTGCTTGTCATCTTCCAATACCTGTAAATCATAACGTGCCAATTCCGCATCGGTTGAATAAGCGTCCGTGATTTGAATATCACCTGACTGAATTGCCTGATAGCGAAGGGCTGGCTCCATGGTCGCCACATTGAGATTGAGACCGTACATTGACTGCAAGCCCTTATTGCCATCTTCACGGTCATTAAACTCAAGTGTAAAGCCTGCCTTCAATTGCCCTTCCACTTTTTTTAAGTCCGAAATGGTCTTCAAGCCGTATTCCTGAGCAATCTTTTTCGGAACAGCTACAGCATAGGTATTTTGATAAGACATGGGTTTGAGATAGGATAGATGATCCTGTTTGGCAATGCCATCACGCGCCACATTATAAACTTGCTCTGGCTCATGACTCACTTTCGGTGATGGTTGCAGCAAACTTTCAGTCACCGTACCAGTAAATTCAGGATAGATATCAATATCGCCTTTTTTCAAAGCTTCATAAAGAAAGCTTGTTTTCCCAAAATTTGGTTTAACAGTCGCAGTCATGCTGGTATTTTCTTCAATCAGCAACTTATACATATTGGCCAAAATTTCTGGTTCCGGTCCCAATTTCCCAGCAATAACCAAGTTTTCTTTCTCTTTTTGAGCTAAGAGGGCTGGGCTATAAGACAGACCGAGCAATATTGTCACCAAGGCAAAACCAGAAAAAATCGTCCGCAATTTTGCCTTTTCCATCACTTTTAGTAGGAAGTTAAAGGCAATAGCAAGCACTGCAGCAGAAAGTGCCCCAATCAAAATCAGACTGGCATTATTACGGTCAATTCCCAAAAGGATAAAGGAACCTAGTCCCCCTGCCCCAATCAAGGCCGCCAAGGTTGCTGTACCGATAATCAAGACAGCTGCCGTCCGAATCCCAGACATCATAACAGGCATGGCAAGCGGAATTTCAAACTTCTTGAGACGCTCCCATCTAGTCATCCCAAAGGCGATCCCAGCCTCCTGTAGACTCGGATCAATTCCCTTTAGCCCAGTGATGGTATTTTGCAAAATCGGAAAGATCGCATAGATTACTAGAGCTGTCAATGCCGGTAAAGTCCCAATTCCCATCAAAGGAATAAAGAGTCCCAGTAAGGCCAGAGACGGGATGGTCTGAAAAATCCCTGCAATCTGCAAGACCCAATCCGCCATCTTCTCATGATAGCGAAGATAAACAGCCAAGGGAACCGCGATAAAAATAGCTAGTAACAAGGTCAAAAGTGACAACTGCAAATGTTGAGAGAGAGCTGTCAACCAATCACTAAAACGATCCTGAAAAGTTGCAATTAAATTAGTCATGTACACTACCTCCAAACAAGTCTGCTACAAAATCTGTTGCAGGAGCTTTTAAAATCGTCTCGGGATTCGCCACCTGACGAATCTCTCCATCCTGCAAGACAGCAATACGGTCCGCCAATTTCAGAGCTTCATCCGTATCATGGGTTACAAAAATCGTTGTCATCCCAAATTCTTTATGCAATTCTTTCGTCAGAATCTGCAACTGTTTTCTCGAAATAGCATCAAGAGCCGAAAAAGGTTCATCCATGAGGAGAATCTTAGGCTGACCAATCATAGCCCGTACAATTCCAACACGCTGTTGCTCCCCACCAGATAGTTCACTAGGTAAACGATGCCCATACTCAGCTACTGGCAAGCCAACCTTGGCCAAAAGCTCTTCTGTTTTCTGAGCAATTTTTTCCTTAGTCCAGCCCTTCATCTCAGGAATCAGGGCAATATTTTCAGCAACCGTTAGATTTGGAAAGAGAGCAATGGCCTGTAAAACATAACCAGTAGAAAGACGAAGTTCACGCTCATCATAGTCTTTGATACGCTTGCCATCCATATAAATATTTCCATCAGTCGGTTCCAAGAGGCGGTTGACCATCTTGATCATGGTCGTCTTACCTGATCCAGATGGACCAACTAAAACCATAAACTCGCCATTCTCAATCCGTAAATTAACATCTCTCAAGACATCTTTTTCTGTGTAGCGTAGCGCCACATTTTTGTATTCAATCATTCTGTATCCTCAATTTAAAACTTCCCTCTATTGGTCAAGTCTTCTACCTTAGGCATGACTTCCTTATTATCCCAATGTTCCACAATTTTCCCGTTTTCTAGACGGAAGATGTCATACTGGGCATAGGCAACTCCATCAATCTGAGTCTGACCATAGCTAACCACATAGTTTCCTTGTCCTAAGAGTTGGAAAACAAATTCAAAAGTGGCATTTGCTTATAAACAGCTAATTTGCTATATTCTAAACCTCATTTTCCTCCTCTTTCAGATTAGCCAAAATTCTTTCTCGAAAACCTTCAAATTGGCGAATTTCTTCCTCGGTGAATCCTTTGTAAAAGATCGTATCCAATTTCTGACTGACACGATGCCCCACTTCTTTCTGAGACTGCCCCAACTCTGTTAAAACCAAATACTTCTTACGCTTATCTTCTCCACATGGACTAATAGCTACAAGATTTTGTTCCTCTAGTTTTTTAATCATCGTCGTCAGTGTATTGTTAGCAAGCCCAGTTGCCAGAGCAATATCTGTCGCAGTTGCGCAGCCAGTTTCACTATTCCATAAAACCGCTAAAATCTTCCCCTGTTCACTCCGATAAAGAGCTTCAGGATCTTGGCTCAGTAACTTTTGAAAAATTCTCCCATTCAACAAACGAATATGATGGGCTAGCAAATGACTATCTTTCATGACACCTCCAATTTATTTCGATATCGAAAAGAATAAAACAATTGTAACACTCATCGTTCTAACTGTCAACTATTTCGATTTGGAAATAATTTTTCCCAGTAAAAAAATCTCCTACCCAAGGTAGAAGATTTTAATCTTATAAACTTAATCCGTCATGTCCGATACCAAAGTTCGATGCTCCAACGGAATACTGCACATAACTAGTAAGAAAATGAAACCTGACTGAATCCAGAAGAGGGCCAAGTCAAAAATTCCATGTACAGCAACCACTGTAAGGAAAGACAGATAAAGACCGATAATCGGACGTTTCCCCGACTCCTGACTCATATCCATCATCAATCGAACAGGAGCAACAGAAGACAAAACTAATAAAATAGTCCCCACAATTCCGTAACTCAGAATCGTATCGATATATAGACTGTGAGCATGTTCATGATAAGGAGCATTTATCCTAGGATAAGAGTGCATGTAGGTCAATGGCCCCTCACCCCAAAAAGGATTTTGCTTAAACAAGGCCATCCCAGCATCCCAGATAGAAATGCGCTCTTCCATAGAAGAATCCAAAGTCCCCATCCGAACTCCCAAATCACTAGAAAAGAGGAAACTCAAGCCAATCGCGAAGACCCCAATACTAAGCCAAAAGGCCTTCCAGTTTTTAATGGTCGTAAAGAGATAGATGATTGCTCCAGCGATAATAGCAGGAAAGGCAGTTCGATTTTGAGTAAAGTTCAAACCAAAGAGATTCACAAAGCCTGCAATCACACAGAATACTTTCAACCAATTCAACTTGGTCGTTGTAAACAGATAGAAGGCAATCATGATACAGAAACAACAAATAATTCCATAATAATTAGGATTAAAGAAGGTCACTTCTGCTCTATTCTGATGCCAGACCTGCATATTGGGTGAAAGAAAAGCATAGTTGAATTTCTTCACAATTTGGAAATGCTCTAAACTCGCAAAAGCAGCTGACAAGACGCTACCAAACAAGACGAGCTGCAAAATCAAGCGAAAGAATTTATGTGATAAAATCGACTGATAGTGCAAAAAGAAAATAGTAAAAAGAAAAATTCCTACCGAAGCCACAACTCCCATCCAATTTTGTGCAAAAACGGATATAACAGTACTATAGCCAAGAAAAAGAAGCAGCATCGGATGCTCCCCCATTTTCTGAAGAATACTTTTCATATCCCCTGTAAAAATTAAACTGATAATATATAAACAGAATACAACTACAAAAAGATAAAAGGGTAAAAAGATACTCAGGATAATTCCCAATAAAATCAGCTCTTTACTAGACAACCCTTTCAGCTTTTCAATAAAGCCTATTGATTTCAAAATGAATCCTTTCTCTCCAAATCAATTGATTCAGATAATAGTAAGCTACCCTATATTGTACCACTTTTTTAGCAATTTGAAAACAAAGGAAACGTTTTCTAAAATAAAAACCCTATTTTATCAACCATATCAAGGCTTCAAAATGTTACTTCAATTCCGTTCTCAATTACCCGATAAGTCTGATTTTGCAAATCAATTTCTGCTACTGCTGTTACGGACTTATCTTTATTTTGACGTTTGATTACAATGCTGTGGGCTGTTGGTGTTTTAACGTCAATAGTTCCTTCTAAATCAAATGCTTCTGAACGATTACGGAAAGAAAATAGATTGAGAAGGGCCTTCACTACAGGACGTTGGACTTCTTCTGCTATTTCCTCATTGCTATAGTAATGACGATTAATATTTCGACCTTCTTTGGTTTCTTCTAATAATTCCAGGTCATTCTTTCCTGCTAGTAGACCCACATAGTAGACTTGGGGAATACCTGGGGCAAAAGCTTGAATCAGACGGGCAAGGAAATACTTGACATCATCATCTCCAAGCGCAGAATAGTAGGTTGAATTGATTTGGTAGATATCTAGATTGTTATACTCTGCACTGGAGTACTTACGTTTGACATTCGCTCCAACCTTATAGAGCTCATTTGAAGCATAGTCAATTTCTTCATCGGTCAGGATATCCTTGACATCCACCACTCCAATCCCATCATGGGTATCTAGTGTCGTAAATTGCTTCATCGGGCTCATCTTTAACCACTTGGCTAAGCGCTCTGTTCTGGAACTGTAAAGAGTATAAAGAGTCACCATTGGAAGGGCAAAATCATAAACATAGTAATCATGATCCGCTATTTTAAACTGAATAGAATAATGTTCATGAATCTCAGGTAAGAGCTCTGTCCCATACTCAGCAGCGATATCTCGGACTTTATCCAACAAATCCCAAATATCTGGTTCCACAAAGAAATCATTGGTATCCAACTTCTTCACTGCATAAGCAAAGGCGTCTAGACGAATCAAATCACACCCGTTACTTGCCAAGTGCTGAATGGTCTTACGGATGAATTCCATCGTTACTTCTTTGGTCACATCAAGATCAATCTGCTCCTCACCAAAGGTATTCCACAAATGTTCTACTGAACCATCTGCAAAAACAATCTCTTGCATTGGTGCACGATCCTTACGCTTGTAAATTAAATCTACATCAGCTTGTGTCGGACGGTTTTCTGGCCAAAACTTATCCCAGTTTAAAAAGAGATCTTTAAATTCACTGGCTTCATGTTTTTCTTGATAGTCCTTATAATATTTAGATTGACGAGAAATATGATTAATCATAAAGTCAAACATAAGATAATATTTCTCACCTAAACGCTTAACATCCTCCCAATCACCAAAAGCTGAGTCCACTTCGTCGTAGTCAACTGGCGCAAATCCACGATCACCTGTTGATGGGAAAAATGGTAGAAGGTGAACTCCTCCAATAGCATCTCCAAAATGCTCTTCCAAATTATCATATAGGTCTTTAAGATTATTTCCCAAACTATCTGAATAGGTAATCAACATGGTTTTATTCTGAATCGGCATCATTACTCTCCTTTTTCTAATTGAAGCCAAGCCTCATATGACTTGGCTTCGTAAATCAAATTCATGTTATACTCTTCGAAAATCAAATTCAAACCACGTCAGCGTCGCCTTACCGTACTCAAGTACAGCCTGCGGCTAGCTTCCTAGTTTGCTCTTTGATTTTCATTGAGTATTAAATCTCTGTTTATCATCAAACTCGTACTAATATAGACTGTGATAAACTAAGTACTACTTTATTTTTCTCTTGAATTGTCAATAAGCTGAACCCATCCTCTGTGTCAGAGACTATAGATTCCATGAGTTCTTCTTACTTCACTGCTCCGTTGCTCATTCCTGAAATAATATGTTTTTGGAAGATGAGGTAGACGACAGTAATTGTTACAATTCCCACAATATAGGATGCAAAACTTGGCCCATAGTCATTAAAATATTGACCTTGGTAGTTGTACTGGAAGAGAGGCAAAGTCCACAGCTTGGAATCCTTATTCAAAATCAACAATGGCAACATAAAGTCATTCCAGAACCATAATGCATTGATAATCAAGGTTGTAGCATGCATGGGCTTCAGCATTGGAAAAATAATTCGACGGTAAGTTGTAAATCGATCAGCCCCATCAATTTCTGCAGCTTCATCTAAACTATCTGGTACACTGATTTTAATATAACCGACATACAAGAAGAGGGTCTGTGGAATTGCATAAGTTAGATAGAGTAGTACCAACCCCCACATATTTGCCAGGCCGAGTTTGCTCATCATAACTGTGATAGGAATCATAATCACCTGAAATGGAACAAATATCCCTAAGATCAAGAGCGAATACATAATTGCAAAGGCTTTTTTCTTAGACATATTTCGAGCAATGGAATAAGCTGCAGCTGGTATAAAGAAGGCTACTACAATCAATGATAATACCGTAATAACAGCTGAATTCCAGAAATAGCCTCCAATCCCATCCGAAATCAATCGTTCATAATTGCTTAATGTAAAAGGATTGGGCAAACCAAAGAAATGATTCATGATATCCTTGGTTGTCTTGAAGGAACTAAAAACCGTTACCAACAAAGGAACAAGTATGAGAATACCACCTACTATCAAGAGGACATACTTCCAAAACTGATTCAATTTTTCTTCTTTTTTCATGTGTAAGACTCCCCTATTAGATTTCAAATTTCTTTGATAGTTTGATTTGGATCAGAGAAACAATTCCAATAATTAAGAATAAAATCAAGGCAATTGCATTCGCATATCCATATTGATTACTCTTGAAGGCATAGTTATAGACTAAAAGACCAAGAGACGTTGTAGCATTATTAGGACCACCACTCGTCAAAGCAAAAATTTGGTCAAAGGCTGTCAAACCGGACTTAAGAGCTAGGATAAAAACCATAGAAATGGTTGGTAGCAAATATGGTAATTCAATCTTCCAAAAAGTTTGTTTGCTTGTTGCACCATCAATTGATGCCGCCTCCAAAATATCAGATGGAATACTCTGAAGACCAGCAAGAAAGAAGATAATTGGCATTGCTACTCCTTGCCATAGAAGAACAAAAATAGTTGCCACTACCGCACCGATTGGTGTTCCTAATAGACTTTCTTGTAAAAAACTAATCCCTAAAATTTTTCCAATCGTTGGAAGACCATAGTTGAAGAATTGTTTAAAAATCAAGGAAACTGTCAAACCAGACAAAACCGCCGGGAAAAAGAACCATGCTCTAAAGAAGGTCTGCCCTTTCATCTTAGAATTTAAGGCTCGAGCGACAACCATCCCAATTGTAATCTCTCCAATAATCAATGCCAGGGTTAAAATCAAAGTAAAAGCAATGGCTGTGAAGAATTTCCCATCAATCATCAGCAATTTGTAGTTATTCAGACCAACAAATTTATAATTATAGGTCAATCCAGTCCAGTTAGTCAAACTATAGAAAGCACCTTGTACCATCGGAAAGTAAAAGAAGATAGCTTGTAATGCAAGCGGGATGAGCAAAAAAGTCCAACCCCAGTATTTATTTAAAATTTTTCGAATAGCCATATCATCTTAACTCCTATTCTAGTCCAAATCTGCCTTCATTGGATTAAAGAAAGCATTGAGATTGTTTGCCATATTTTTCAGATTTTTATCCATCAAGTAACCTGCACTTAGATTGAAAAAATCTTCTTCAGAATTCCAGTGTTGGCCCAACCAAACATAATGTTTATCCGTAAATGCTAGTTTAGAAATCTCTGCAAGTGCTGAATCTTCTTTTTCCTGTACACCTTTCACCGCAACTGGTGATCCATCCACATCATAATATGCTTGCATAGCTTTTGAACTAGTCATATAGCTGATAAATTCTTCGGTTTCTTTAGGATGTTTGGTAGTAGCTGAAGTTGATAGTGCCATGTCCCCTGCACCAACAGTGACTTCTTTTCCTACTTCTTCTCCTGGGAAGGCAAACATCCCCACATCAAATTTTGGATCCTGTTGATTAATTGCCGCTAATGCCCATGATCCTTGTGGCATCATCAAGGCTTTTTCATTCGAGAATGCTACCACCGCATCATTATAAGAGGCACCACGCCATCCATCTTGAGCATTGTCTGCCAACAAATCTAGTCGTTCTGCATCTGCTTTTAAAATAGCATCATCTACAGAAATAGCATTTGGTTTTGAAAAGCGAAGATAGTTATTAGCTGCGTCTCCACTGCCTGTAATAGTAATGAGAGAAAGTTGGTGATAACCGTTTAATGTCCATCCTTCATTGCCTGCAACTGCAAACGGAGAATTCCCACTATCTTTTATCTTTTTAACAATCTCTTGAAACTCTTTAAAAGTCTTCGGTTCCTCAAGTCCTAATTCTTTAAACTTTGTTTTATTGTAATAGATTCCATAAAGGTTAGCAGTTAGAGGCACACTATAAATCTTGTTATTGATTGCATACTTTTCTGCATAGTCATTCTTAATGTTCTCAAGATAGGACTTCCCTGTCATATCTGCAAAGTAACCTGCTTTTGCCCACTCCTGAAAATCCATATTTTGAGGATAGATATTAACAATATCTGGAACATCTCCTGATAAAATCCGAGTCTTCAGAACAATTCCAGCTGCCGGAACAGTCGTCAGTTTTACATCAATAGTGGGATGATCCTTTTCAAAATTATCTACAATTTTTTGCAAAGTATCCGCCATTTCGGTCTTCTGGTTAAAAAATTCAATCGTTACCTTTCCATCAGTCGATTGATTATTCTGACCACAAGCTGCTAGACCTAGTAAACTAGCCCCAGCGACTAAAAGAAAACCTGCTTTCTTATACCATTTCATTGGAAAGCCTCCTTTATAAATTTATACACCTTTATTATAGTCTTCTAAAAATATACTGTCTACTCAAAAAATCTCCTTGGGATAAAATAACAGTTAAACCCGCATACATTAGTTCTGCACCTGAGTAAACTTCGCCATTTTCCTGTAATTCATACAGTCCCTCTTCATCCAAATCTTTTAACTTTAAAGTTGTTTCCATGGTCTCTACAACTGATAAAACGCGAACGTAGGTTACAATCGTTTGATTTTTGTAATTAAATTGTACAGCTGCTTCATTGGATGCAGTATCAGGATTAATTAGTCTATACTGTTGTCCTAACTGAACTACCGGTCGTAATTCTTTATACAAGTTCACCTGATTAGCAATCTCATCTTTCTCTTCATCTAATAAACTTGTCAAATCAAGCTCATATCCCAAATTTCCCATCATTGCTACATGTCCACGTGTTTCTAATGGTGTCATTCGTCCCATCTGATGATTCGGTACTGCTGAAACATGAGCCCCCATAGAAATGGTTGGATAGAGATAGGATGAACCGTATTGAATTGGTAAACGTGCAATAGCATCAGTATTATCACTAGCCCAGACTTGTGGGAAATAACGCATCATACCAAGATCATTTCGTCCACCGCCACCAGAGCAGGACTCAAAGAGAATATGGCTGTGCTTCTCTGTCAGATAAGAAACGAGTTCGTAAAGCCCCAGCATGTACTGATGAGATTGCATCTGTGTCTCTAGATAGTTCGATCCATTCCCTAGCTTAGTAATATTACGATTCATATCCCATTTGATGTAGTCAATCTCATGATAAGATAGGAGTTGATCTAAGACATTTTTCAAGTATTCTACTACCTGAGGATTGGCAAGATTAAGTACTAATTGATTTCTAGAATAGGTATGCTCATATCCTGAAATCTGAATAGCCCAGTCAGGATGTTTACGATACAAATCGCTATCTACAGAAATCATTTCAGGTTCTAACCAAAGCCCAAACTGCAAACCTCTTTCGTGGATAGCTGAAATCAGACTTTCAAGACTTCCACCCAGTTTTTTCTCATTAACAACCCAATCTCCTAAAGCACGATTATCATCAAAGCGATTGCCAAACCAACCATCATCTAATACAAAAAGTTCAATGCCAACTTTCTTAGCTTCATCTGCTAACTCTAACAGTTTTTCTCTCTGAAAATCAAAGTAAGTAGCTTCCCAGTTATTAATTAGAATTGGGCGTTCTTTTGTAGAAAATTTACTTGGCATAATGTGCTTCAGTACAAAATTCTGACTTTCATGACTAACACCAGTTAATCCCTTATCTGAATAGGTCACTATAGCTACCGGTGTTTCAAAGTATTCCTCAGGGTCTAACTTCCAAGAAAAGTTTTCCGGATTAATCCCAATAGCCAGCCGAACTTCATTCAATTGATTCTTTTGAACAAAAGCTTCAAAGTTTCCACTATACATTAGTTGAATAGCAAACACATTTCCAGCATCCTCTGTGACTCCTTGATCACATAAGAGAAGAGCTGGTGTTTGAGCATGCCCTGAAGCCCCACGGTTCGAACTAATCGAAAAAATTCCTTGTTCTACCTGTTGACGTCGAACAGTCTTTTCACGAGCATAAGCACCCTGCAGAGTTACTATTTCGTATGCTGCCGCTGGAAAATCAGCCACAAAAGAAAAGTCTTTATGGATGACAACTTCCTGATTACTATTATTTTCCAATTTACTGTAGCTAGCAATTGTCGAATCATTATTAAAAGCAGTATAATACAAATTCAGACTAAGTTGAGCCTTAGAATCTTCTAACATTAAGACAAGAGTCTCTGTATCGTCCATGCTATGTGGAGACGGTAAGCCCTGTGGACCATTCTGACCTTTTAAAATCTTTGCTTCTACAAATCGAAAGTCTGTTACTTCAGTTACACTATGCTGAATCTGTATAGTTGGTTTCCTAAAATCTCCTAAGCCATGTTGTCCAAAAATTTGACGTTGAGTATCTAAACTAAAGGTTCGATTAGTAGCTGTTGGATTTCCTGAAAAGGCATGGTCTCGTTCATAAACACTATTGGAACCTTTATAGTTCTTAATAGTCTTTCCTAAATGTTTCAAAAGTAAGTAACCATTTCGATTTTCAATAATCAAACTTAGATTTTTACTCTCAACATAAAATAGATTATTCTCTATCCTAACTCCCATTTACTTCACCTCATCACTTTATTGACTATATTTTATCATCTGAAATCGCTTTCTAAAATAGAAAAATGTCTCAAGAATATGGTAAAATGTTAGGTAGGAGGTATCACATGCTAGTTTTTTCAGAATACCAGACTGGAACAATTGACCTTTCCCTAAGCTTTTATGGATATGAGGAATGCACACCTAATTACTCTTTTGGTCCAGCCATTCGTGATACATACGTTCTACATTACATTACTAAAGGACAAGGAAAATTTCATTACAAGGGTAAAATTGTTGATTTAAAAGAAGGAGATTTCTTTCTATTAAAACCAGAGGAACTAACCTTTTATCAAGCAGATAGTAAAGAACCTTGGGCCTACTACTGGTTAGGAATCACTGGAGGGAAAGCTCCTGATTATTTTGCTCTTTCTCAAATTTCTGACCAATCCTATCTCATCCAATCTGAAACTTGTCATACCCAGACTACTGCAAAACTCATCTCAGACATTGTTCGCTTCGCTCAGATTACAAAATCCAATGAATTAGCTCAACTCCATATCATGGGACAACTCCATGAACTGATGTTTCATCTGGGAACTATTGCTCCCAATCAGAAAAAAAAGAATATTTCATCAACCTACCAACTCTATCTTGAATGCAAACGATTAATTGATAGCCACTATCCTCAATCACTTACAATTCAAGATTTAGCAAAAGAACTATCCGTTCACAGAAGCTACTTATCAAGCGTATTCAAAGAATTTAACACCTTATCCCCAAAAGAATACCTACTATACGTTCGAATGTATCGAGCTAAACAACTTCTCGAAAATACCCAAGAGTCAATCAAGGTAATTGCATACTCGGTAGGCTTTTCAGATCCACTACATTTTTCTAAAGCTTATAAACAATACTTTAATCAGACTCCAAGTCAAACAAGAAAAGAATATTCTCAACACTAACTAGTGAGAAAGGAAACACTATGAAATCCTACCAAGCCGTCTACCAAATTCTAGCTAAAGAAACCGACTATATCAGCGGAGAAAAGATTGCAGAAGAACTATCACTGACCCGAACATCAATTTGGAAAGCCATCAAGCGTTTAGAACACGAAGGCATTGAAATTGATAGTATCAAAAACAAAGGCTATAAACTGGTGAATGGAGACCTTATTCTTCCAGAACTTCTAGAACAAAATCTTCCAATTAAAATCAGTTTTAAACCCGAAACAAGATCAACACAACTCGATGCAAAAGAAGCAATTGATTTAGGAAATGAAGCAAACACCCTCTATCTAGCTTCCTATCAAACAGCTGGCCGAGGCCGTTTTCAACGTTCTTTCTACTCCCCACAAGGTGGCATTTATATGACACTCCATCTCAAACCAAATCTCCCCTATGACCAATTACCATCCTACACACTACTTGTAGCAGGAGCTATCTACAAAGCCATTAAGAACCTAACTTTAATAGATGTCGACATAAAATGGGTCAATGATATCTACCTCAAAAATCATAAAATTGGAGGAATCCTCACTGAGGCAATGACGTCTGTAGAAACTGGCTTAGTCACAGATATCATTATTGGAGTAGGAATCAACTTTGCTATCAAAGACTTCCCTCAAGAATTAAAAGAAAAAGCTGCTAGTTTATTCAAAACTCCAGCACCTATAACCAGAAATGAATTAATCATAGAGACCTGGCGTGCTTTCTTCGAAACACCAGCAGAAGAGCTATTATACTTATACAAAAAACAATCATTCGTTCTAGGAAAAGAAGTGACTTTCACACTAGATCAAAAAGACCACAAGGGACTTGCTAAAGATATCTCAGAAAATGGCAAACTTTTAGTTCAATGTGATAACGGAAAAGAAATCTGGCTCAATAGCGGAGAAATCTCACTCAAGAGTTGGAAGTAGTAATAAACAAGCACAACCATAAAATCGACAATATATAAAGATTTTAGCTTTTCTTCAACCCACTACAGTTGACAAAGAGCGCAAAAAAACTTCAGATAAGTAATCCAATTAAGTTTTACAAATCTAAAGTTTTTATTCTACTATTCTTAAAAATACAAAAAAAGAGAGTTATAAACCCTCATTCAAACGGAGAATAAGGGATTCGAACCCTTGCGCCAGTTACCCGACCTAACGATTTAGCAAACCGTCCTCTTCAGCCTCTTGAGTAATTCTCCAATTAATGGGCACGAGTGGACTCGAACCACCGACCTCACGCTTATCAGGCGTGCGCTCTAACCACCTGAGCTACGCGCCCAAGTTAAAAACTTGGTAATTTGAACAAAGTTCAAAGCGGGTGACGAGAATCGAACTCGCGACAACAGCTTGGAAGGCTGTAGTTTTACCACTAAACTACACCCGCATACATACTATTAATAA